>NZ_JBMJCT010000020.1:0-104983 GCF_049222185.1 Streptomyces sp. LaBMicrA B280
TTCCGATCTGCCCCCCTCCGGGGCGCCGCCCCGCGCGGGGGGCGCGGCGCCGAACACGCGGCCCCACTGGGCGAGCCGGTCCCGGCCCTCGGCGAGCAGCAGCATCAGATAGCCGCCCGCCGCCACCAGGAACCACAGCCAGTCCGGGCCGCCCTGGGACAGCCCGGCGGCCACCGAGTACAGCGCGAGCAGCGGCAGCCCGGCGGGCGCGGCGCTGCGGAAGGTCACCGCGAGGGTGTCCACCAGCAGGCCGATCAGCAGCACACCGCCGATCAGCAGCAGCCGGATGCCGTCGGTGAGCGGTGCCGGTATGGCGTACTGGCTCACGTCCTGCGCGCCCTGCCGCAGCAGTTCGGTGAGGTACGAGAAGGTGTCGGGGCCAGGGATCACCCCGGCGATCGCGTGCCCGCGGGCGAAGACCAGGGTGAGCAGCAGCAGCGTGACCACCGCCTGCACCAGCACGGTCCCCGTCCGGCCGAGCGGCACCCGCCGGGCCGCCGCGCCCACCCCGCTCTGCACGGCCACCAGCGGCACCAGCTCCAGCAGCCAGGACGGTCCGTTCACCAGCGGCAGCAGCGCGCACGAGGCCATCAAGGTGGCCGCCGCCGCGCACAGCGCCAAGCGCGCCCGCCCGCTCATGCCCGCACCTCCCCGGCCGCCGCGGCCAGGCCCGAGCGCTCCCGGTCCGCCCGCTGCCACAGCTCGTCGAGGGCGGCGCCGCGCGGCACGTCGACCACCGTCCAGCCCGCGTCGCGCAGCAGGTGCAGCCGGTCCGTGCGCGGGTCCCCGGGGCGCGGGGGCGCGGAGGGGTCGCGGGTCCAGGTGGCCGGGTCCAGGACGAAGGCGACGGCGCCGCCGCCGCGCCGGTTCATCCCGGCGACCGTGGTGGCCTGCTCCTCGTCCAGGTCGCCGAGGAAGGCGATCAGCAGGCCCTCGCCGCCGCCGCGCAGCGCGTCATGGGCCCGGGAGAGATCCTCGCCGCCGGAGTGGTCGATCACCGCGAGGGTGTCCAGGATCAGCCCGGCCGCGTCCGCGGCCTCCTGGCCGCCGCCCGCGAAGCCGTCGGCGCTCTCGCCGGGCACCGCGCTGCCGGTGTCGGTCAGCAGCCGTACCGAGAAGCCGCGTTCGAGCAGGTGCACCAGCGCGGAGGCGGCGCCGGAGACGGCCCACTCGAAGGCCGAGTCGGGGCCCGCGCCCGCATAGGCGCCGCCGCGGGTGTCCAGCAGGACGGTGCAGCGGGCGCGCCGGGGCTGTTCCTCGCGGCGCACCATCAGCTCGCCGTAGCGCGCGGTGGAGCGCCAGTGGACGCGGCGCAGATCGTCGCCGTACCGGTAGCCGCGCGGGATCACGTCGTCCTCGCCCGCCAGGGCCAGGGCGCGCCGGTGCCCGTCGCCGTAGCCCTTGGCCTCACCGGCGAACCTGGCCGGGGCCAGCGGGGTCACCCGGGGGATGACGGTGAGGGTGTCGGACTCCGCGAAGGCGCGGGTCAGTTCGCACATCCCGAAGGGGTCGGTGAGGCGCAGCTGGAGCGGGCCCAGCGGATAGCGGCCGCGCAGGTCCGAGCGGACCCGGTAGGACACCTCGCGCCGGCCGCCCGGCTCCATCCGGTCCAGCACGAACCGGGGCCGGGGCCCGAGCACATAGGGCACCCGGTCCTGGAGCATCAGCAGGCCGGTGGGCAGCCGGGAGACGTTGTCCATCCGCAGCCGGACCCGGGCCTCACCGCCGGCCGGGACGCGCGCGGGGGACAGCGCGCGGGTGCCGGAGACCCGGTAGCGGGTGCGGTAGAGCACGGTCGCGCAGGTCAGCGGCAGCGCGGCCAGCAGCAGCCCGACGCGCAGCAGTTCGCTCTGGCCCAGCACATAGGCGCAGATCGCGGCGGCGATCCCGGCCGCCAGGAAGGAGCGGCCGCGGGTGGTCAGACCGGCCAGCGCGGTGCGGATCCCGCCCGCCTCCGGGCGCTCGCCCGCCGCCCGCTCCGTCCCCCCGGCGCTCATCACAGACCCCGCGGGGGCTGCTGGGGGTAGGCGGGCACGCCGCGGCCGATGCCGTCGAGTCCGCCGCGCGCGCCCGGGGCCGCGGGCACCGGGGTGCGCTGGAGGATCTCCTGCACCACCTGCTCCGCGCTGCGGCGGTTGAGCTGGGCCTGGGCGGTGGGCAGCAGCCGGTGCGCGAGGACGGAAACGGCGAGTTCCTGGACGTCGTCCGGCAGCGCGTACTCCCGGCCGGCCAGGGCCGCGGACGCCTTCGCGGCGCGCAGCAGATGCAGGGTGGCACGCGGCGAGGCGCCGAGTCTGAGATCGGGGTGGACGCGGGTGGCGGCGACCAGTTCCACCGCGTACCGGCGCACCGGTTCGGCGACGTACACCCCGCGCACCGCGTCGATCAGCTTCACGATCTCGTGGGCGTGTGCCACCGGCTGGAGGTCCTCCAGCGGGTTGGCCCCGCCGTGTACGTCCAGCATCTGGAGCTCGGCCTCCACGCTGGGGTAGCCGACGGAGACACGGGCCATGAAGCGGTCGCGCTGGGCCTCGGGCAGCGGGTAGGTGCCCTCCATCTCGACCGGGTTCTGGGTGGCCACCACCATGAAAGGACTGGGCAGTTCATAGGACTGTCCGTCGATGGTGACCTGGCGCTCCTCCATGGACTCCAGCAGCGCCGACTGGGTCTTGGGCGAGGCGCGGTTGATCTCGTCGCCGATCACGATCTGCGCGAAGACCGCGCCCGGCTTGAACTCGAAGTCGCGTCGCTGCTGGTCCCAGATGGAGACACCGGTGATGTCCGAGGGCAGCAGGTCGGGCGTGAACTGGATGCGCCGCACCGAGCAGTCGATGGACCGCGCCAGCGCCTTGGCGAGCATCGTCTTGCCCACGCCGGGAACGTCCTCGATCAGCAGATGGCCCTCGGCGAGCAGCACGGTCAGCGCGAGTCGTACGACCTCGGGCTTGCCCTCGATCACGCTCTCCACCGAGCCGCGCACCCGTTCCACGGTGGCACTCAGATCGCTGAGGTTGTCTCGACCGTCATAGGTCGTCACCCGGCCCTCCTCGGCCCGTTCTTCCCGGGCCGGCACGCTTGATCACGGCCGGCCCACCCCGAAACACGGACACCACGCGGAAATGGTTCCGCGCGATGTCGCACACCGCATTCTTGCTGCCGTTACCGATTCGTGTCACCGCCTGTGGACAACTGCCCGCACGATGTCGGTCGTACGGCCCTTTCGGGCAGGCTTTCGATACGTTTCGGTGGGGATTGCCTCGGGGGCGGAAGTCGGAACGGAAAGTGCCCCGGGGCGGCCGGGGCGCCGGTCAGGCCGGGTCCACCTCGCGCAGCGCGCCGGTGCGCACGTCGAAGACGAAGCCGCGCACGTCCTCGGTGCTCAGCAGGAACGGCGAGGTGCGCACCCGCTGCATCGACTGCCGTACGTCCTGGTCGACGTCGCGGAAGGACTCCACCGCCCATGCCGGGCGCTGGCCGACCTCCATCTCCAGGTCGTGCCGGAACTCCTCGGTGATGGTCTCCATGCCGCAGCCGGTGTGGTGGATGAGCACCACGCTGCGGGTGCCCAGCGCCCGCTGGCTGATGGTCAGGGAGCGGATGACGTCGTCGGTGACGACCCCGCCCGCGTTGCGGATGGTGTGACAGTCACCCAGCTCCAGGCCGAGGGCGGCATGCAGGTCGAGACGGGCGTCCATGCATGCCACGACGGCGACCTTGAGCACGGGGCGGGCGTCCATGCCGGGATCGGTGAACTCGGCGGCATACCGCTGGTTGGCCTGCACCAGGCGGTCGGTCACAGCGCCACCGCCACTTATGGCGCCTTCGGATCCAGTGGGAACTGCTGCGGAAGTCGACATACTCATGACGTTACTGGTCACTCGTGGACGTGGCCTGCTGTGAGAGCGGACAAAGAACGTCATCGTGGCTTGTTGTGAGCTACCCCATACGGACGGCAAACCAGGGCCGGAAGGGTGAATCCGTTCGAAAGACGGCGTCCGTGCGGAGGCGGTGCGCGACGCGCAGGCCGGTTGATTGACCGTGAGACACCGTGGACTAAAGTGACGCGAAGCGGGAGGCGTGTTTCTCCCTGCTGGTGAAACCCCCGGAGACCCGGCACCCGCCCGGATCCGTCTCCCCGCGTGCGCGGCGCGTACGTACGGCTCGGCCTCCTCCCGCTCCCCGGTCGGCTGACGCTTCCGGCGCCGGCCGCCCCCCTGTTCACGAGCTGGCGGGGGCCCGCGGTGCGCACGGCGCCTCGCCGGAATGAGAGGCCCCCTTGAGCCAGAGTCGACACGTCCCGGTGATGCTCCAGCGGTGCCTGGACCTGCTGGCACCCGCCCTGGAGCGCCCGGGAGCGGTGGTCGTCGACTGCACCCTGGGCCTCGGCGGGCACAGCGAGGCGCTGCTGGCCCGGTTCCCCGAGGCCCGCCTGATCGGCCTCGACCGGGACAAGGAGGCGCTGCGCCTGTCGGGGGAGCGCCTCGCGCCCTTCGGCGAGCGGGCCACCCTGGTGCACGCCGTCTACGACGAACTGCCCGACGTCCTGGAGCGGCTGCGCGTCCCGCGCGTCCAGGGCGTGCTGTTCGACCTCGGCGTGTCCTCCATGCAGCTGGACGAGGCCGACCGCGGCTTCGCCTACGCCCAGGACGCGCCGCTCGACATGCGCATGGACCAGACGACCGGCATGAGCGCCGCCGAGGTCCTCAACACCTACCCGGCGGGCGAACTGGTGCGCATCCTGCGCGCCTACGGCGAGGAGAAGCAGGCCAAGCGGATCGTCGGGGCGATCGTGCGTGAGCGCGAGAAGGAGCCGTTCAGCAACAGCGGCCGCCTGGTGGAGCTGATCCGCGACGCGCTGCCGCAGGCCGCCAAGCGCACCGGCGGCAACCCGGCCAAGCGCACCTTCCAGGCGCTGCGCATCGAGGTCAACGGCGAACTGTCGGTCCTGGAGCGGGCGATCCCGGCGGCCGTGAAGGCCCTCGCCGTCGGCGGGCGTCTCGCCGTGCTGTCGTACCACTCGCTGGAGGACCGGCTGGTCAAACAGGTGTTCGCGGCGGGTGCGGCGAACACCGCGCCGCCCGGACTGCCGGTGGTGCCCGAGCGCTACCAGCCGCGGCTCAAGCTGCTCACCCGCGGTGCCGAACTTCCCACCGAGGAAGAGATCGCCGAGAACCGCCGGGCCGCCCCCGCCAGGCTGCGGGGTGCCGAGCGCATCAGGGAGGACGCCGAGTGAGCCGGACGGGTGGGCTGGTCTCCGGGACCTCGGTCCTCGGAACTCACTGGGGGAGCGGTGCCTAGGAAACCCGAACTGAAAGGGCGGGCCGCGCGGCTCGCCCGGCTCTTCCCGGCCGGCCGCGCCAAGGCCGCCCGCACCCCGTTCGTCCTCCTCGTCGTCCTGCTCCTCGGCGGCGGCCTCATCGGGCTGCTGGTGCTGAACTCCGCTCTGAGCGAGGGTTCGTTCAAACTCGCCGACCTCCAGAAGCGGACCCAGAACCTCACCGACGAGGAACAGGCCCTCCAGCGGGACATCGACGCCTACTCGTCCCCCGACGCCCTGCAGCGCCGGGCCCACGAACTCGGCATGGTCCCCGGCGGCGACCCCGCCTTCCTCGACCCGGACGGCACGGTCAGGGGCGTACCCGGCGCCGCCTCCCCCGCGCCGGCCGTGTTCGAGGGCCCGCCCGCCCCCGAGTCCCTGGAGCTCACCCCGCCGCCCGGCCTGCCGGCCGCCTCCGCCCCGGCCGTCCGGCGCCCGAGCGGCGGGCGGGTGCCCGCCCAGCGCCCGCTGCGGCTCGGCAGCCCCCGGCCCCGGCTGCGCCTGGTCGGCCTCGCCCTCGGCCTGGTGCTGGCCGTCTTCGTCGTACGACTGCTCCAGGTGCAGGCCGTGGAGGCCAGCGCGTACGCGGCGAAGGCCGAGGTCAACCGGTACGTCGTCCATACGCTGGCCGCCGAGCGCGGCGGTATCACCGACCGCGACGGCGTGGCCCTCGCCGTCAGCGAGGACGCCTACGACATCACGGCCGACCCCACGATGTTCAGCGCCAAGCAGCTGAAGATCGCCGATGGACCCGAGCGGGCCGCCGCCCTCCTCGCCCCGATCCTCGGCCAGGACCAGGCCGCCCTGGTCAAGAAGCTGCGGCCCGCCGACAAGAACTCCCGCTACGCGCGGCTCGCCACCCGCCAGACCCCCCAGGTCTGGAAGCAGATCAAGGACCTGAAGTCGGCCCTCGCGCAGAAGACCGGCACCGCCAACGTCCTCGCCGGGGTCTTCGCCGACCCCAGCAGCCAGCGCGTCTACCCCAACGGCGACCTCGCCGCCGGGATACTGGGCTGGGTGAACGCCGAAGGCCAGGGCGGCGGCGGCATCGAGCAGATGCTGGAGAAGCAGCTCGCCGGGAAGAACGGCAAGATCCGCTACGCCCAGTCCGGTGGCCGCGAGGTGCCCACCGCGGGCTCCGCCGAGACGCCCGCCGTGCCCGGCTCCGACGTCGAGCTGACCATCGACCGAGACATCCAGTGGGCGGCCCAGGACGCCATCACCCAGCAGGTGAAGAAGTCCAAGGCCGACCGCGGCTACGTCGTCGTCCAGGACACCCGCACCGGCCAGATCCTCGCCATGGCCGACGCGCCGGGGTTTGACCCCAACGACCTCTCCAAGGCCGACCCGGCCGCCCTCGGCAACGCGGCCGTCCAGGACGCCTACGAGCCCGGCTCCACCGCCAAGGTGATGTCCATGGCCGCCGTCCTCCAGGAGAACGCGGCGACCCCGCTCACCCATGTCGTCGTACCCAACCGGCTGCACCGCGGCGACCGGCTCTTCCAGGACGACGTCGACCACGCCACCTGGGACCTCACGCTCAACGGCGTGCTCGCCAAGTCCAGCAACATCGGCACCATCCTCGCCACCGGCCAGCTCGGCAAGACCCAGCCGCAGGCCAACCAGGTCCTCTACTCCTACCTGCGCAAGTTCGGCATCGGCGGCTACACCGGGCTGCACTTCCCCGGCGAGACCCCGGGCATCCTGGCGCCGCCGCAGAAGTGGTCCACCTCGCAGCAGTACACGATCCCTTTCGGCCAGGGCTTCTCCATCAACGCCCTCCAGGCCGCGTCCGTGTACTCGACCATCGCCAACGGCGGCGTCCGCGTCCAGCCGAGCCTGATCCGCGGTACCAAGGGGCCCGACGGCCGGTTCACCCCCGCGGCCAAGCCCGAGGAGACCAGGGTCGTCAGCGCGAAGACCGCCAAGTCGGTCGCCGAGATGCTGGAGTCCGTGGTCGACGACGAGCAGGGCACCGGCATCTCCGCCCGGATCCCCGGCTACAACGTCGCCGGTAAGACCGGCACCGCCAACCGAGTGGATCCGGCCACCGGCAGATATCGCGGCTACACCTCGTCCTTCGCCGGTTTCGCCCCCGCGGACAAGCCCCGCATCACGGTCTACTGCGCCATCCAGAACGCCACCTCGGGCGGCTACTTCGGCGGCCAGATCTGCGGGCCTATCTACAAGAAGGTCATGGAGTTCGCCCTGAAGACCCTCCAGGTCCCGCCCACCGGCGCGCCGCCCGCGAACCTGCCGGTCGCCTACAAGCCCTGACCAGCACCGAAAGCACAGGATCCAGCCAGTGACAACGATCACCCCAGGACCCGGGAACCACGCGGAGCCCGAGCCCTCGCTTCGCTCCGAGGGCGGTACGCCCGGTACGCTCACCGCCGTGCCACACGCTGATCAGTCCCAAACCACCCAGAAGGGCGCTTCCGTGACATATCCGGGACCGCCGCGACCGGTCCACGTCTCCGCCACACCCCTCGCGGAGCTGGCCGATCAGCTGGGTGCCGTCGCCCCGGACGCCACCGCCGAGATCACCGGGATCACCCACGACTCGCGCGCCGTCCGCCCCGGCGACCTGTACGCCGCCCTGCCGGGCGCCCGCCTGCACGGCGCCGACTTCGTCACCCAGGCCGCCGGCCTCGGCGCGACCGCCGTGCTCACCGACCCGACCGGCGCCGGGCGCGCCGCCGCGACCGGACTGCCGGTCCTGGTGGTGCCCGACCCGCGGGCCCGGATGGGCGAACTGGCCACCACCATCTACGGCCACCCGGGGCGCGACCTGCTCCAGATCGGCATCACCGGCACCTCCGGCAAGACCACCACGGCCTACCTGGTCGAGGGCGGCCTGCGGACCGCGAAGGCCACCGGCCTGATCGGCACCGTCGAGATGCGCATCGGCGACGAGCGCATCAAGTCCGAGCGCACCACCCCCGAAGCCACCGACCTCCAGGCCCTGTTCGCCGTCATGCGCGAACGCGGCGTCGAGGCGGTCGCCATGGAGGTCTCCAGCCACGCCCTGGTCCTCGGCCGGGTCGACGGCTGCGTCTTCGACATCGCGGTCTTCACCAACCTCAGCCCGGAACACATGGAGTTCCACTCCGGCATGGAGGACTACTTCCAGGCCAAGGCGCAGCTCTTCACGCCGAAACGCAGCAAACTCGGCGTCGTCAACGTGGACGACGAGTACGGCCGCCGCCTCGCCGCCGAGGCCACCGTCCCCGTCGTCACCTTCTCCGCCGAGGGCCACCCGGACGCCGACTGGCGCGCCGAGCACGTCCACGTGGGCCCGCTGGACTCGACGTTCACCGTCCTCGGCCCGAACGGCGAGCGGGTGCAGGCCAGGTCGCCGCTGGCCGGCCCCTTCAACGTGGCGAACACCCTCGCCGCCGTCGTCGCCCTCGCCGCGGCCGGGCTCGACGCGCAGACCGCCGCCGACGGCATCGCCGCCGTCCCGGGCGTCCCCGGCCGCCTGGAGCGTATCGACGCCGGACAGCCCTACCTCGCGGTCGTGGACTACGCCCACAAGACCGACGCGGTCGAGTCGGTGCTCAAGGCGCTGCGCAAGGTCACCAAGGGCCGGCTGCACATCGTCCTGGGCTGCGGCGGCGACCGCGACCAGACCAAGCGCGCCCCGATGGGCGCCGCCGCGGCCCGGCTCGCCGACACGGCCGTACTGACGTCGGACAACCCACGCTCCGAGGACCCGCTCGCGATCCTCGCGACCATGCTCCAGGGCGCGGCCTCGGTGCCCGCGCACGAGCGCGGCGAGGTGCTCCTCTTCGAGGAGCGGGCCGCCGCCATCGCCGCCGCCGTGGGCCGCGCCCAGGCCGGCGACACCGTACTGGTCGCGGGCAAGGGCCACGAGCAGGGCCAGGACATCGCCGGTGTGGTCCGTCCCTTCGACGACCGCCAGGTGCTTCGCGAAGCTATCCAGAAGACCCAGGGATGAACTTGTGATCGCCCTCTCCCTCGCCGAGATCGCAGCTGTCGTCGGCGGGCAGACGCACGACATACCGGATCCGTCCGTACAGGTCACCGGACCGGTCGTCCGGGACTCCCGGGAAGTGGTGCCCGGCAGCCTGTTCGCCGCGTTCGTCG
Organism: Streptomyces sp. LaBMicrA B280; assembly: GCF_049222185.1. Taxonomy (NCBI): domain Bacteria; kingdom Bacillati; phylum Actinomycetota; class Actinomycetes; order Kitasatosporales; family Streptomycetaceae; genus Streptomyces; species Streptomyces sp. LaBMicrA B280. The sequence goes on from NZ_JBMJCT010000020.1 coordinate 9,428, forward strand.
GCGAGCGCGTGGACGGCCACGACTTCGCACCGCAGGTCGTCGAGGCGGGCGCCGTCGCCGTACTGGCGTCGCGCCCCGTCGGCGTGCCCGCGATCGTGGTCGAGGACGTCCAGAGCGCCCTCGGCGCCCTCGCCCGGCACGTCGTCGCCCGGCTCGGCGCGACCCTCGTCGCCCTGACCGGCTCGGCGGGCAAGACCAGCACCAAGGACCTCATCGCCCAGGTGCTGAGCGGCAAGGCGCCGACGGTGTTCACACCGGGCTCGTTCAACAACGAGATCGGGCTGCCGCTGACCGCCCTCACCGCGACCGAGGAAACCCGTTTCCTGGTCCTGGAGATGGGCGCCCGGGGCATCGGCCACATCCGCTACCTCACCGGCCTCACCCCGCCGCGGATCGGCGTCGTCCTCAACGTCGGCACCGCCCACATCGGCGAGTTCGGCGGTCGCGAGCAGATCGCCCAGGCCAAGGGCGAGATCATCGAGGGGCTGCCCGAGGACGGCGCGGCCGTCCTCAACGCCGACGATCCGCTGGTGCGCGCCATGGCACCGCGTACCAAGGCGAAGGTGATTCTTTTCGGAGAGTCGGCCGAAGCGGACGTACGCGCCGAGAATGTACGACTCACGGACACCGGACAGCCCACCTTCAGGCTTCACACACCCTCCGGTGCATCTGATGTGACCATGCGCCTGTACGGTGAGCATCACGTGTCGAACGCGCTCGCCGCGGCCGCCGTCGCCCATGAACTGGGCATGTCCGCGGAGGAGATCGCCACCGCGCTCTCCGGGGCCGGCTCCCTCTCCCGCTGGCGGATGGAGGTCACCGAGCGCCCGGACGGCGTGACCATCGTCAACGACGCCTACAACGCCAACCCCGAGTCCATGCGGGCCGCCCTTCGGGCACTCGCGGCCATGGGCAACGGACGGCGCACATGGGCGGTGCTCGGCAAGATGGCCGAGCTGGGGGACGAGGCGCTCGCCGAGCACGACGCCGTCGGACGGCTCGCCGTCCGGCTCAACGTCAGCAAGCTCGTCGCCGTCGGGGGGATTGAGGCCTCCTGGCTGCAACTGGGCGCATATAACGAGGGTTCGTGGGGTGAGGAGTCGGTGCACGTGTCCGACGCACAGGCGGCGATCGACCTGTTGCGCAGCGAGTTGCGCCCGGGGGACGTCGTCCTCGTGAAGGCGTCCCGTTCGGTGGGGCTCGAAGGTGTCGCCGCGGCGCTGCTGGAGACCGGTGCCGAGGGTGAGGTTGCCGCCCGATGATGAACCAGATCCTGTTCTCGGGTGTCATTGGCCTCTTCCTCACGCTGGTCGGCACCCCGCTGCTGATCAAGCTGCTGGCCCGCAAGGGCTACGGCCAGTTCATCCGTGACGACGGCCCGCGCGAGCACCTCAGCAAGCGCGGCACGCCGACCATGGGCGGTATCGCCTTCATCTTCGCCACGGTCGCCGCGTACTTCCTGTCCAAGGTGATCGCCGGCAAGTCACCGTCGTTCACCGGTCTGCTGGTGCTCGGCCTGATGGTCGGCATGGGCCTGGTCGGCTTCCTGGACGACTACATCAAGATCGTCAAGCGGCGTTCGCTGGGTCTGCGCGCCAAGGCGAAGATGGCCGGCCAGCTGATCGTCGGCATCTCCTTCGCCGTCCTGGCGCTGATGTTCCCCGACTCCCGCGGCAACACCCCGGCCTCCACCAAGCTGTCGTTCATCACGGACTTCGGCTGGTCGATCGGCCCGGTGCTGTTCGTGATCTGGGCGCTGTTCATGATCCTCGCGATGTCGAACGGCGTGAACCTGACCGACGGTCTGGACGGCCTCGCCACCGGCGCCTCCGTCCTCGTCTTCGGCGCCTACACGTTCATCGGCGTCTGGCAGTACCAGGAGTCCTGCGCCAACGCGCAGACCCTGACCAACCCGGCCGCCTGTTACGAGGTACGCGATCCACTCGACCTCGCCGTGGTCGCCTCCGCGCTGATGGGCTCCTGCCTGGGCTTCCTGTGGTGGAACACCTCCCCGGCGAAGATCTTCATGGGCGACACCGGCTCGCTCGCCCTCGGCGGTGTCCTCACCGGCCTGGCCATCCTCTCCCGCACGGAGCTGCTGGTGGCCATCATGGGCGGCCTGTTCGTCCTCATCACCATGTCGGTCGTCATCCAGGTCGGCTCCTTCCGGCTCACCGGGAAACGCGTCTTCCGGATGGCGCCACTCCAGCACCACTTCGAACTAAAGGGCTGGTCCGAGGTCCTTGTCGTGGTCCGCTTCTGGATCATCCAAGGCATCTGTGTGATCGTCGGACTCGGCCTCTTCTACGCGGGATGGGCAGCGGAAAAGTGACCACCGACTCGGCGCCCTTCGACTTCCGGGGCAAGCACGTCACCGTCGCGGGACTCGGCGTCTCCGGGATCCCGGCGGCCAAGGTGCTGCACGCGCGCGGCGCGATCGTCACCGTCGTCAACGACGGCGACGACGCCCGCGCCCGCGAGCAGGCCGAGGGCCTGGAGGCGCTCGGCATCACCGTGCGCCTGGGTGACGGCGCGACCCTCCCGGAGGGCACCGAGCTGATCGTCACCACCCCCGGCTGGGGGCCCGCCAAGCCGCTCTTCCAGGCGGCCGCCGAGGCGGGCGTGCCGGTCTGGGGCGACGTGGAGCTGGCCTGGCGGCTGCGGGGGCCCGACGCGGCCCCCTGGCTGGCCGTCACCGGCACCAACGGCAAGACCACCACCGTGCAGATGCTCGCCGCCATCCTGAAGGCGGCGGGCCTGCGCACGGCGGCCGTCGGCAACATCGGGGTCTCGCTGCTGGACGCCGTGCTGGGCGAGGAGACGTACGACGTCCTCGCCGTCGAGCTGTCCAGCTACCAGCTGCACTGGGCGCCCTCGCTGCGCGTCCACTCGGCCGCCGTCCTCAACCTCGCGCCCGACCACCTCGACTGGCACGGCTCCATGGCGGCGTACGCGGCCGACAAGGGCCATATCTACGACGGCAACCAGATCGCCTGCGTCTACAACGTGGCCGACCAGGCCACCGAGGACCTGGTGCGCGAGGCCGACGTCGAGGAGGGCTGCCGGGCCATCGGGTTCACCCTCGGCACCCCCGGCCCCTCCCAACTCGGCGTCGTGGACGGCATCCTGGTCGACCGCGCCTTTGTGGAGAACCGGCAGAAAAACGCGCAGGAGCTGGCCGAGGTCTCCGACGTCCGCCCGCCGGCCCCGCACAACATCGCCAACGCCCTCGCGGCGGCGGCCCTCGCCCGCGCCTTCGGGGTGCCCGCCCAGGCCGTACGGGACGGACTGCGCTCCTTCCGGCCGGACGCCCACCGCATCGAGCACGTCGCCGACCTCGACGGCGTGTCCTACGTGGACGACTCCAAGGCCACCAACACCCATGCCGCGCAGGCATCGTTGGCGTCCTACGAGTCGATCGTGTGGATCGCGGGCGGCCTCGCCAAGGGCGCGACCTTCGACGAACTGGTCACCGCCTCGGCGAAGCACCTGCGCGCCGTCGTGCTGATCGGCGCCGACCGGGCCCTGATCCGCGAGGCCCTCGCGCGACACGCCCCGGAAGTACCCGTGGTCGACCTCGACCGGACCGACACTGGGGCGATGCTCCAGGCGGTGACGGAGGCCAGGCGGCTCGCGGTCGCCGGCGACACGGTGCTCCTCGCTCCGGCCTGCGCCTCCATGGACATGTTCACCAACTACAACCAGCGCGGTGACGCGTTCGCGACGGCGGTCGGCGAACTCCGCGCCTGACCCCGGCCGCCCGCCGGGCGGATCCTGGGAGGGACGCGAGGGGCGGCCGACGTCCAGTGGAGGCGCCGATGCCCAGTAGCCGTACCGGAAAGCCCCCTGTGCAGCGGGCGTCCCGGCGTCCCGCCGTCGCCCGTCCCGGGCGCGAGAACCCCGTACAGCGGCTCGTCACGCGCGCCCGGCGGGCCTGGGACCGGCCGCTGACCGCCTATTACCTGATCGTCGGCGGCAGCATGCTGATCACGGTGCTCGGCCTGGTGATGGTCTACTCGGCCTCCCAGGTCACCGCGCTCCAGATGTCGCTGCCCGGCTCGTACTTCTTCCGCAAGCAGCTGCTGGCCGCGGTGATCGGCGGCATCCTGCTGTTCGCGGCCTCCCGGATGCCGGTGAGACTGCACCGGGCGCTCGCCTACCCGATCCTCGCCGGCGCCGTCTTCATGATGGCCCTGGTGCAGGTCCCCGGGATAGGGATGTCGGTCAACGGCAACCAGAACTGGATCTCCCTCGGCGGCTCCTTCCAGATCCAGCCCAGCGAGTTCGGCAAGCTCGCCCTGGTGCTGTGGGGCGCCGATCTGATCGCCCGCAAGCAGGAGCGGAAACTGCTGACCCAGTGGAAGCACATGCTGGTGCCGCTGGTACCGGCCGCCTTCCTGCTGCTCGGACTGATCATGCTCGGCGGCGACATGGGAACCGCGATCATTCTCACAGCGATCCTGTTCGGACTGCTCTGGCTCGCGGGCGCCCCGACCCGGCTGTTCGCGGGCGTGCTCTCGGTCGCGGTCGTGATCGGGGTGATCCTGATCGAGACCAGCCCCAACCGGATGGCCCGCCTGGCCTGCATCGGAGCCACCGAGCCCCGGGCCCAGGGCGCCGACTGCTGGCAGGCCGTGCACGGCATCTACGCGCTGGCCTCCGGCGGGCTCTTCGGCTCCGGGCTCGGCGCGAGTGTGGAAAAATGGGGCCAACTGCCGGAAGCGCACACCGACTTCATCTTCGCGGTCACCGGTGAGGAACTGGGCCTGGCGGGGACACTGTCGGTGCTCGCCCTGTTCGCGGCTCTAGGCTATGCGGGTATCCGCGTGGCCGGACGCACGAAAGACCCCTTCGTGAGGTACGCCGCGGGAGGCGTGACCACCTGGATCATCGCTCAGGCGGTGATCAACATCGGTGCGGTGCTCGGTCTGCTGCCGATCGCCGGTGTCCCGCTCCCGCTGTTCTCCTACGGAGGATCCGCCCTGCTGCCGACCATGTTCGCCATCGGGCTGCTGATCGCGTTCGCGCGCGACGACCCCGCTGCGCGGACGGCGCTTGCGCTGCGGCAACCTCGCTTTGGTAGAAAGCGGGCGGGAGGCTCCGGTGCGGATCGGGGGCCTCGGAGATGGAACACGATGCGACGGCGTGCCTCGGCGGCGCGTTCGTCCGGAGAGCGGTGAATTTCGGTGCATGTCGTACTCGCCGGTGGGGGGACCGCCGGCCACATCGAGCCCGCGCTCGCCCTCGCGGACGCCCTGCGCAGGCAGGACCCGAGCGTGGGGATCACGGCCCTGGGCACGGAGCGTGGCCTGGAGACCCGGCTCGTCCCGGAGCGCGGCTACGAGCTGGCGCTGATCCCCGCGGTGCCGCTGCCACGCAAGCCCACCCCCGAGCTGATCACCGTCCCGGGCCGGCTGCGCGGCACCATCAAGGCCGCCGAGCAGATCCTCGAACGCACCAAGGCGGACGCCGTGGCCGGCTTCGGCGGCTATGTCGCGCTGCCCGCCTACCTCGCCGCCAAGCGGCTCGGCGTGCCCATCGTGATCCACGAGGCCAACGCCCGGCCGGGGCTGGCCAACAAGATCGGGTCCCGGTACGCGGCGCAGGTCGCCGTCTCCACGCCGGACAGCAAGCTGCGCGGCTCCCGCTACATCGGCATCCCGCTGCGCCGCTCCATCGCCACGCTGGACCGCGCGGCCGTGCGCCCGGAGGCCCGGCACCGCTTCGGCCTCGACCCCAACCTGCCCACGCTGCTGGTCTCCGGCGGCTCGCAGGGCGCACGCCGGCTCAACGAGGTCGTCCAGCAGGTCGCCCCGTGGCTCCAGCAGGCCGGTATCCAGATCCTGCACGCGGTCGGTCCGAAGAACGAACTGCCGCATGTCCAGCAGATGCCGGGGATGCCCCCCTACATCCCGGTAAGTTACCTGGACCGGATGGACCTCGCGTACGCCGCGGCCGACATGATGCTCTGCCGCGCGGGCGCGATGACCGTCGCCGAACTCTCCGCCGTCGGACTGCCGGCCGCCTACGTACCGCTGCCCATCGGCAACGGTGAACAGCGGCTGAACGCCCAGCCGGTGGTCAAGGCGGGTGGCGGACTCCTCGTGGACGACGCGGAACTGACGCCCGAGTGGGTGCAGCACCATGTGCTGCCCGTGCTCGCCGACCCGCACCGGCTCTACGAGATGTCGCGCGCCGCCAGCGAGTTCGGCCGCCGGGACGCCGACGAGCTGCTCGTCGGCATGGTGTACGAGGCCATCGCCTCGCGCCGTTAGGACCGTATGACGAAAGGGTAGTGAGGGTGGCTGGACCGACGACTCGTGAACGCGGAGAACGCCAGCAGGAGTCGTCCGGTCCGCCGCTCGCCCGAAGGATAAAGCGACTACGTCTTCGTACGATCGTCATCCTGGCTGTGGCCGTGGTGCTCGTAGCGGCCGGTTCCGTATGGGTGTTGTACGGCTCCTCGTGGCTGCGCGTCGAGCGGGTACCGGTCTCCGGCACCCGGGTGCTGACGCCCGCCGAGGTGCGTGACGCCGCCGCCGTACCGGTGGGGGCGCCCTTGGTGTCGGTCGACACCGATGCCATCGCGGACCGAATGCGCCGCAAACTGCCACGAATTGACACGGTCGACGTGTCCCGTTCCTGGCCGCACGGCATCGAGCTGAAGGTGACCGAGCGAACCGCGGTCCTGCTGGTGCGAAAAGGAAAGAATTTCGTCGAAGTCGACCACAAGGGTGTCCGGTTCGCCACGATCGCGCAGGCGCCCAAGGGCGTCCCGCTGCTGCGGATGTCCGTGTCCTCGTCGGGTTCGGCCGCCGCGAGCCTGCGGCGTTTCGGCACCGACCGGCTGGTGCGCGAGGCGGTCCTGGTGGCCGGCGAACTGCCGGGCCCCGTCAGGCGCCTGACCGGCACCGTCGAGGTGCGCTCCTACGACGACATCCGGCTGGAGCTGGCCGACGGCCGCACCGTCGCCTGGGGGAGCGGGGAGAACGGCCGCGCCAAGGCACGGACCCTCACCGCACTCATGAAAGCAGCTTCCGGTGCACGCCACTTCGACGTCAGCGTTCCCACCGCCCCTGTGTCATCGGCGAGTTGACGCGCATCAGTGCAGGCCAGCACCCTGGTTGGGCACCGCTATGGCTGATCACATAGGGTGAAAAGAAAAACGGGAGGTTCGGCGTGTTCGTTGAACGGGCGCCACTTGTCGACTTAGTGTCCTGTTCAGAAGACTCCAGAGAACAGACACACTGGTAACCCTAAACTTCAGGCTTAGGGTTCGGGTCGGCGCTACGGACCGTCCCATTCGGCATCTGTCGTCACGGCGCGGGCAACCGCCCGCGGCGGCGACGTAATTCGAGGCGAGAGGCCTTCGACGTGGCAGCACCGCAGAACTACCTCGCAGTCATCAAGGTCATCGGTGTCGGCGGCGGTGGTGTCAATGCCATCAACCGGATGATCGAGGTCGGTCTCAAGGGTGTCGAGTTCATCGCCATCAACACCGACGCGCAGGCGCTGTTGATGAGCGACGCCGACGTCAAGCTGGACGTCGGCAGGGAACTCACCCGCGGACTCGGCGCCGGCGCCAACCCGGCCGTCGGCCGCAAGGCCGCCGAGGACCACCGCGAGGAGATCGAGGAGGTCCTCAAGGGGGCCGACATGGTCTTCGTGACCGCCGGTGAGGGCGGCGGCACCGGCACCGGCGGCGCACCCGTCGTGGCCAACATCGCGCGCTCCCTGGGCGCCCTCACCATCGGCGTGGTCACGCGCCCGTTCACCTTCGAGGGGCGGCGCCGCGCGAACCAGGCCGAGGACGGCATCGCGGAGCTGCGCGAAGAGGTCGACACCCTCATCGTCATCCCGAACGACCGGCTGCTGTCCATCTCGGACCGCCAGGTCTCGGTCCTGGACGCCTTCAAGTCCGCCGACCAGGTCCTGCTCTCCGGTGTGCAGGGCATCACCGACCTCATCACCACCCCGGGCCTGATCAACCTGGACTTCGCCGACGTGAAGTCGGTCATGTCCGAGGCCGGTTCGGCCCTCATGGGCATCGGCTCGGCCCGCGGCGACGACCGCGCGGTGGCCGCGGCCGAGATGGCGATCTCCTCGCCGCTCCTGGAGGCGTCCATCGACGGCGCCCGGGGCGTGCTGCTCTCCATCTCCGGCGGCTCCGACCTCGGCCTCTTCGAGATCAACGAGGCGGCCCAGCTGGTCAGCGAGGCCGCCCACCCCGAGGCCAACATCATCTTCGGCGCGGTCATCGACGACGCCCTCGGCGACGAGGTCCGGGTCACCGTGATCGCGGCCGGCTTCGACGGCGGTCAGCCGCCGGCCCGCCGGGAGAACACCCTGGGCGCGGCCGCCACTTCGGCGCCCGCCCGCCGTGAGGAGCCCGCACCGGTACGGCAGTCCGAGAGCCGTCCGTCCTTCGGCTCGCTCGGCAGCGTGAAGCCGAAGGAGGAGCCGGAGCCGGCCCCCGAGCCGGTGGCCGACATCCCGGTCGCGCCGCCGCTCACCCCGGCGCCGCGCCCCGCCTACTCGGACAGCGCGGCCGAGGAACTGGACGTCCCGGACTTCCTGAAGTGATAGGTCGGCGCGAGAGCGTGAGCGGCGCGCACTTCGCCTTCACCGACAGGTGGGGCGGGGTGAGCGCCGCTCCGTATGAGGAGCTGAACCTCGGCGGCGCGGTCGGCGACACGCCCGAGGCGGTAGCGGCCAACAGGAAACTGGCCGCCACCTCGCTCGGCCTGGACCCCGCCCGTGTGGTGTGGATGAACCAGGTGCACGGCGCCGAGGTGGCCGTGGTGGACGAGCCCTGGGGCACCCGGCCGGTGCCGGAGGTCGACGCCCTCGTCACCGCCCGGCGCGGACTCGCCCTCGCGGTCCTCACCGCCGACTGCGTGCCGGTGCTGCTCGCCGACCCCGTCGCCGGGATCGCCGCCGCGGCCCACGCGGGCCGGCCCGGCATGGTCAAGGGGGTCGTCCCCGCCGCCGTACGGGCCATGGTCGAACTCGGCGCCGTGCCCGAGCGGATCGTCGCCCGCACCGGACCGGCCGTCTGCGGCCGGTGCTACGAGGTACCCGAGACCATGCGGGCCGAGGTGGCGGCGGTGGAGCCGACGGCGCACGCTGAAACCAGCTGGGGCACACCGGCGGTCGATGTGAGCGCCGGAGTGCACGCGCAGCTCGACCGGCTCGGGGTGTGCGACCGGGCGCATTCGCCGGTGTGCACGCTGGAGTCGGGGGACCACTTCTCATACCGTCGCGACCGCACCACCGGGCGGCTCGCGGCCTATGTCTGGCTGGACTGATGGGGAATGACGGACCGTAAGACCGAACTCGCCGGGAATCTGGCGAATGTGGAGGAGCGCATCGCCCGCGCCTGCGCCACCGCGGGCCGGCGGCGGGAGGAGGTGACCCTGATCGTGGTCACCAAGACCTACCCGGCGAGCGATGTGCGGATCCTGGCGGAGCTCGGTGTGCGCCATGTCGCCGAGAACCGCGACCAGGACGCCGCGCCGAAGGCGGCGGCTTGTGCCGATCTGCCCCTGAAGTGGCACTTTGTCGGCCAGTTGCAGACCAACAAGGTGCGTTCCGTGGTCGGTTACGCCGATGTCGTGCAGTCGATCGACCGGGCACGGCTCGTCACCGCGCTGTCCAAGGAGGCGGTGCGCGCCGGGCGCGAGCTGGGATGCCTGATCCAGGTCGCGCTCGACGCGGACGCGAGCGGACGGGGAGAGCGCGGGGGCGTGGCCCCCGAAGGAATCGAAGAGTTGGCCGACCTCGTCGCCGGCTCGCCCGGACTGCGGCTCGACGGTCTGATGACCGTGGCTCCGCTCACCGGTGAGTACGCGGGACGCGAACAGGCGGCGTTCGGGCGCCTCATGGATTTGTCGACCGACCTGCGCCGAGCCCATCCGGCTGCAACCATGGTGTCGGCAGGGATGAGTGCGGACCTCGAGCAGGCCGTGGCGGCCGGGGCGACACATGTGCGCGTCGGCACTGCGGTACTCGGTGTCCGTCCCCGGCTCGGGTAACGTCGCCAAGAAGTCGGACCACAGCAGAAAATATGGTCAGTGTTCGCGAAACGGGCACAACGACCGCGTGGATCGCGGGCACTTGGCAGTCGTCAGCCGATCCACCACAGAGCGGAGGACTCAGAGCATGGCCGGCGCGATGCGCAAGATGGCGGTCTACCTCGGCCTCGTGGAGGACGATGGGTACGACGGCCGCGGATTCGACCCCGATGACGATTTCGAGCCCGAGTTGGACCCGGAGCCCGAGCGGGACCACCGGCGGCACGAGCCGCTGCATCAACCGCATGAGGCACATCAGCCCCAAAGGGATGAATCGGTGCGAGTGGTGCAGCCTCCGGCGCCCCGTGAACCGGTGTCCCGGGCGGCTTCGCTACCCGCGGAATCCGGTCGCCCGGCGCGGATCGCGCCCGTGGCGTCCATCACACAAGAACGCCAGTCCCTGGAGAAGAACGCGCCGGTGATCATGCCCAAGGTCGTGTCGGAACGAGAGCCTTACCGGATCACCACATTGCACCCACGGACCTACAACGAGGCCCGTACCATCGGGGAACACTTCCGTGAGGGCACCCCGGTGATCATGAATCTGACTGAGATGGATGACACAGACGCCAAGCGACTTGTCGACTTTGCGGCCGGTTTGGTGTTTGGTCTTCACGGCAGTATCGAGCGGGTGACGCAGAAGGTGTTCCTGTTGTCTCCTGCTAACGTCGATGTCACGGCGGAGGACAAGGCCCGCATCGCAGAGGGCGGGTTCTTCAACCAGAGCTGAGACGCAGACCGGACCGCAGTACGCAAGAGCTCGGAACAGGGGAGAGGGAAACACAGGCCATGGGCGTGTTCGCGCAGGTGATCTACATCGCGCTGATGGTGTTTCTCGTCGTGCTCATCTTCCGGCTGGTCATGGACTACGTCTTCCAGTTCGCCCGCTCATGGCAACCCGGCAAGGCGATGGTGGTCGTACTGGAGGCCACCTACACTGTCACCGATCCACCGCTGAAGCTTCTGCGGCGGTTCATTCCGCCGCTGCGTCTCGGGGGCGTGGCGCTCGACCTGTCCTTCTTCGTACTGATGATCATCGTCTACATTCTCATCGCCATCGTGCAGAACTTCGTGAGATGAGCGTGTGGACGATCCGGTCTTGCCGACTGCCGATGACTACGTTGAGGTGAAGAGATGCCGTTGACCCCCGAGGACGTGCGGAACAAGCAGTTCACGACCGTCCGCCTCCGAGAAGGCTATGACGAGGACGAGGTCGATGCCTTCCTCGATGAGGTCGAAGCCGAACTGACCCGCCTGCTCCGGGAGAACGAGGACCTGCGCGCGAAGCTGGCGGCCGCCACGCGAGCCGCGGCGCAGAACCAGCAGAACTCCCGAAAGCCTTCGGAGCAGGAACAGCAGCAGCAGGGCATGCGAGGTCCCGGCGCTCCGGTACCCGCCGGCATATCGGGCCCGCCGCAGCAGCAGATGGGTGGCCCCATGGGTGGTCCGCCCCAGCTGCCGAGCGGTGCCCCGCAGCTGCCCGCCGGTCCCAGTGGGCAGGGTGGTCCGCAGGGTCCCGGCCCGATGGGCCAGGGTCCGATGGGACAGGGCCCGATGGGCCAAGGCGCCATGGGCCAGGGCTCGATGGGCCAGGGCGGTATGGGTCAGGGCGGCATGGGCCAGGGCCCGATGGGTGGTCAGCCGCCCATGCAGCAGCAGATGGGTGGCCCCATGGGCGGTCCGATGGGTGGCCCGATGGGCGGTCCCATGGGCGGTCCCGGTCAGGGTCCCGGCGGCGACAGCGCCGCCCGTGTCCTCTCGCTGGCCCAGCAGACCGCCGACCAGGCGATCGCCGAGGCCCGCTCCGAGGCCAACAAGATCGTCGGCGAGGCCCGCAGCCGCGCCGAGGGTCTGGAGCGTGACGCCCGTGCCAAGGCCGACGCCCTGGAGCGGGACGCGCAGGAGAAGCACCGCGTCGCGATGGGCTCCCTGGAGTCCGCTCGCGCCACGCTGGAGCGCAAGGTCGAGGACCTGCGCGGCTTCGAACGCGAGTACCGCACGCGCCTGAAGTCGTACCTGGAGTCGCAGCTGCGTCAGCTGGAGACCCAGGCCGACGACTCGCTGGCCCCGCCGCGTACCCCGGCCGCCGCGTCCCTGCCGCCGTCCCCGGCGCCTTCCATGGCTCCGGCCGGTGCGAGTGCCCCGTCCTACGGCGGCAACCAGGCGATGGGTGGTTCGCCCGCCCAGACGTCCGGTCCGTCCTACGGCGGTCAGCAGCAGATGACGCCCGCCATGACCCAGCCGATGGCTCCGGTCCGCCCGCAGGGCCCGTCCCCGATGGGCCAGGCCCCCTCGCCGATGCGCGGTTTCCTGATCGACGAGGACGACAACTGAGCGCCGGCGACGGTGAGTAGTACGCCATAGGCGTCGGCAGCGCTGAGAACGCGGCCCCGGACTTCGGTCCGGGGCCGCGTTCTTTTGTGTGCGGTGTGCTTTTCCGCCTACGAAGCAGGGCCCGCCCTCCGAACCGGAGGGCGGGCCCTGCTCAAGCGGCTACCGGCGCCTACGCCTTGCGCAGCCGGAACACCAGGCTCAGACCCTCGTCGGTGAAGGGCTCGCCGTAGCTGTCGTCGGCCTCGCCCTGGGCGAAGTCCGTCGCCAGGACCTCCTCCGCGATCAGCCCGGTGTGCTCACCGAGGGCCGCGATCACCGCCGGGTCGGTGGACGTCCACCGCAGCGCGATCCGGTCCGCGACATCCAGGCCGCTGTTCTTGCGCGCCTCCTGGATGAGCCGGATCGCGTCACGGGCGAGCCCCGCCCGGCGCAGCTCCTCCGTGATCTCCAGGTCCAGCGCCACCGTGGCACCGGAGTCGGACGCCACCGACCAACCCTCGCGCGGCGTTTCCGTGATGATCACCTCGTCCGGCGCCAGGGCGATCGTCTCACCGTCGATCTCCACCGTCGCCGTGCCCTGGCGCAGCGCCAGCGACAGCGCGGCGGCGTCGGCGGCGGCGACCGCCTTGGCCACGTCCTGCACCCGCTTGCCGAACCGCTTGCCCAGCGCGCGGAAGTTGGCCTTGGCCGTGGTGTCCACCAGGGAGCCGCCGACCTCGGACAGCGAGGCCAGCGAGGAGACGTTCAGCTCCTCCGTGATCTGCGCGTGCAGTTCGCGGTCCAGGGTCTCGAAACCGCTCGCCGCGATCAGCGCGCGGGACAGCGGCTGACGCGTCTTGACGCCCGACTCGGCACGCGTGGCGCGGCCCAGCTCCACGAGCCGGCGCACCAGCACCATCTGCCGGGACAGCTCCGGGTCGATCGAGGAGAGGTCCGTCTCCGGCCAGGACGCCAGGTGCACCGACTCCGGCGCGCCCGGGGTGACCGGCGCGATCAGGTCCTGCCACACCCGCTCGGTGATGAACGGGGTGATCGGCGCCATCAGCCGGGTGACCGTCTCCAGCACCTCGTGCAGTGTGCGCAGCGCGGCCTTGTCGCCCTGCCAGAAGCGGCGGCGGGACCGGCGGACGTACCAGTTGGAGAGGTCGTCGACGAACGCGGACAGCAGCTTGCCTGCGCGCTGGGTGTCGTATCCCTCAAGGGCCTGCGTCACCTGGTCGGTGAGCGCGTGCAGTTCGGACAGCAGCCAGCGGTCCAGCAGCGGGCGCTCGGCCGGGGCCGGGTCGGCCGCGCTCGGCGCCCAGTTCGACGTACGGGCGTACAGCGCCTGGAAGGCGACCGTGTTCCAGTACGTCAGCAGCGTCTTGCGGACGACCTCCTGGATGGTGCCGTGGCCCACCCGGCGCGCCGCCCACGGGGAACCGCCCGCGGCCATGAACCAGCGCACCGCGTCCGCGCCGTGCTGGTCCATCAGCGGGATCGGCTGGAGGATGTTGCCCAGGTGCTTGGACATCTTGCGGCCGTCCTCGGCGAGGATGTGGCCGAGGCACACGACGTTCTCGTACGAGGACTTGTCGAACACCAGGGTGCCGACGGCCATCAGCGTGTAGAACCAGCCGCGGGTCTGGTCGATGGCCTCGGAGATGAACTGGGCCGGGTAACGGCTCTCGAACAGCTCCTTGTTCTTGTACGGGTAGCCCCACTGTGCGAACGGCATCGAACCCGAGTCGTACCAGGCGTCGATGACCTCGGGCACGCGCGTGGCGGTGCTGCCGCAGCCCTCGTGCGGGCAGGCGAAGGTGATCGCGTCGATGTACGGGCGGTGCGGGTCGAGGTCCGACTGGTCGGTGCCGGTCAGCTCGGACAGCTCCGTGCGGGAGCCGACGCAGGTGAGATGGTCCTCCTCGCAGCGCCAGATGGGCAGCGGGGTGCCCCAGTAGCGGTTGCGGGAGAGCGCCCAGTCGATGTTGTTGTTCAGCCAGTCGCCGAAGCGGCCGTGCTTGACCGTGTCGGGGAACCAGTTGGTCTTCTCGTTCTCCTGGATCAGACGGTCCTTGACGGCCGTCGTACGGATGTACCAGGAGGGCTGCGCGTAGTAGAGCAGCGCGGTGTGGCAGCGCCAGCAGTGCGGGTAGCTGTGCTCGTACGGCAGGTGCCGGAAGAGCAGGCCGCGCCGCCCCAGGTCCTCGGTGAGCTGTTCGTCGGCCTTCTTGAAGAAGACGCCGCCGACCAGCGGCACGTCCTCCTCGAAGGTGCCGTCGGGGCGCACCGGGTTGACGACGGGCAGGCCGTAGGAGCGGCAGACCTTGAGGTCGTCCTCACCGAAGGCGGGGGACTGGTGGACCAGGCCCGTACCGTCCTCGGTGGTCACGTAGTCGGCGTTCACCACGTAGTGGGCCGGCTCCGGGCTGCGCCCATCGGTTCCCTCGCTGACGCTCGGGAACTCGATCAGCTCGAACGGGCGCTGATAGGTCCAGCGCTCCATCTCGGCGCCGGTGAAGCTCTGCCCGGTCGGCTCCCAGCCCTCGCCGAGCGCCTTGGCGAGCAGCGGTTCGGCGACGACGACCTTCTCCTCGCCGTTCGTGGCGACGACGTAGGTGACCTCCGGGTGGGCGGCGACCGCCGTGTTGGAGACCAGGGTCCAGGGGGTCGTCGTCCACACCAGGAGCGCGGCCTCGCCGGCCAGCGGTCCGGAGGTGAGCGGGAAGCGGACGTACACCGAGGGGTCGACGACCGTCTCGTAGCCCTGCGCCAGCTCATGGTCGGACAGGCCGGTGCCGCAGCGGGGGCACCAGGGAGCGACGCGGTGGTCCTGGACCAGCAGGCCCTTGCCGAAGATCTCCTTCAGCGACCACCAGACCGACTCCACGTACTCCGGGTCCATGGTCCGGTAGGCGTCGTCCAGGTCGACCCAGTAGCCCATGCGGGTCGTCAGCTCGGCGAAGGCGTCGGTGTGCCGGGTCACGGACTCGCGGCACTTGTCGTTGAACTCGGCGATGCCGTACGCCTCGATGTCCTGCTTGCCGGAGAAGCCCAGCTCCTTCTCCACGGCCAGCTCCACGGGCAGGCCGTGGCAGTCCCAGCCGGCCTTGCGGGCCACGTGGTAGCCGCGCATGGTGCGGAAGCGGGGGAAGACGTCCTTGAAGACGCGCGCCTCGATGTGGTGGGCGCCGGGCATGCCGTTGGCGGTGGGCGGGCCTTCGTAGAACACCCATTCGGGGCAGCCCTCGGACTGCTCCAGGGTCTTGGCGAAGATCTTCTGCTCACGCCAGAAGTCGAGCACGGCGTGCTCGAGCGCGGGCAGGTCGACCTGTGCGGGCACCTGGCGGTACGTCGGCGCTGTCATCTGCGGGCATCCTCCAACGGACTTGCTGCCTTCCGTCGGAGGGACGAGAGCTTCGATTCCTACGCCGTGTGCGGCGCGCTCCCGCGGTACCACCCTCCTTGGCCCGCCGCCGTGCCTCGGTCGCCGGTGGGCCCCCTCATTGGGTTCGCGAAACCGGTTCTACCGGCCCGGCCCTGCGGCCTGAGGCTTTCTTCCGGCGGCTCCGGGGTGATCTTCACGTCGCGCTCGCCCCCGGGCTTCCACCGTCCCCGGGTCGCTCTGGGCTGCGTACGCCGCTACTCGTCCCCATCCATGCTGCTCGCTGCGCCCAGTGTACGGCGCCGCGCGGACAGCGGCCGACCGCTTTTCGGGGCACCGGTGACCGGTGGCCCGGAGCGGGGCGCCGGATGCCCCGAATGGCGAGGGCGCGGGGGTGATGCCCGGCGTGGCGGATTACCCGGCGGGGAGCTGGGCACAACGGATGCAGGCCCGTCGCGCGGGGGGTGCGGCCGGGCGAATCGGGCGGTGTGCCCCGTTGCCGCGGGAGGCAAGTCGATTTATCGTCCCAGCACGATTCGCGAGCGAGATCACCCTATGTGAAGGGGTCGCGGCCATGGTGGCGAGAAAGAGCGCGAAGAAGACCGTGGCTGGGCAGACGAATACCGAGAAAACCGCTGCTCGGAAGGCCACCGCCAAGAAGGCGGCGGCGCGCGGGGCGGTGGCCGAGGAGGGGGAAGGGAAGGCGGTGGCCAGGAAGGCCGCCGCCGAGAAGGGAGCCGCCGTGAAGCCGGTCCTGGAGCAGACGGGCGCGGCCTCGGAGGCCGCCGCCCACCCGGTGGTGAGGAAGACGGCCGCCGGGAAGACACCGGAGAAGAAGACGGCGGCCGGGAAGACCGCGGCGGCCGCGCACAGGACGGCCGCGGCGGCGAAGGCCCCGGCCGGTAAAACGGCGGCTTCGGCCGGTAAAACGGCGGCTTCGGCCGGTAAAACGGCGGCCAAGAAGGCGGCGAAGAAGGCGCCCGCCAGGAGGACCGCGGCCAAGGGCACGACGCCCGCGGACCCGACCACGGGCGACACGGCGGCCGAGGCCGCCGCCGCAGCGGGAACCGCCGCCGGGAAGGCCGCGAAGACCGTGGCCCGCGCGGCGGAGCCGGACGAGAAGAGCACGGCCAAGAAGGCGGGCGCGGCGCGGGCCGCGAAGCAGACGGGAGCCACGAAGGTGGTTGCGAAGAAGACCCCTGGCACGGCCACGGCGGACGACACCGCCGTTCCCAAGGCGCGCCTCGCCGCGGCGGACCCCGGCGAACTGGCGGTACGTCCCGGCGAGGACCCCTGGACCGATCAGGAGGTCGCCGAGGCGCGTGCGGAGCTCCAGACCGAGATGGAGCGGCTGCGGCGGGAGATCAGCTCGTCCGAGGAGTCCCTCGTCGGCCTGATGCGCGACTCCGGGGACGGCGCGGGCGACGACCAGGCCGACACCGGGACCAAGAACATCACCCGCGAGCACGAGCTGGCGCTGGCCGCCAACGCGCGCGAGATGCTCACCCAGACCGAACGCGCGCTCGAACGGCTGGACGCGGGCACCTACGGCCTGTGCGAGAACTGCGGCAACCCCATCGGCAAGGCCCGGATGCAGGCCTTCCCGCGGGCCACCCTGTGCGTGGAGTGCAAGCAGAAGCAGGAACGCCGCTCCTGAGCGTGTGGGGCCGCTCAGGCGTGCCGTAGTCTCGTCCTCAGTCAGGTACCTAGGTCGAGGGACGCACGTGGCAGAGGCGGAGCGCATCATCAATACGCCGGACACCCCGGAGGACGGCGCACATCAGGCCCCCGAGCAGGCGGCGGACCAGGAACGGGAGCGGACCGGCCGCGGGCGCCGGATCGCCGTGCTGTTCGCGGTGGCCGCGTTCGCCTACGCGCTCGACCTGATCAGCAAGACGCTGGTGGTGGCCAAGCTGGAGGGCCACGCGCCGATCAAGCTCGTCGGGGACCTGCTGGAGCTGCACGCCATCCGCAACCCGGGTGCCGCCTTCGGTTTCGGCGCGGCCTTCACCGTGATCTTCACGGTGATCGCCGCCTCGGTGATCGTGGTGATCATGCGGCTGGCCCGCAAGCTCTACAGCTTCCCCTGGGCCGTCGCGCTCGGCCTGCTGCTCGGCGGCGCGCTCGGCAACCTCACCGACCGGATCTTCCGCTCACCCGGGGTCTTCAACGGCCAGGTGGTGGACTTCATCGCGCCCAAGGGCTTCGCGATCTTCAACCTCGCCGACTCGGCGATCGTGTGCGGCGGCATCCTGATCGTGCTGCTGTCCTTCCGCGGTCTCGACCCGGACGGCACGGTCCATAAGGACTGACGGCACGGCCCCGGCGGACCGGGGCCGGAGCCGGTTTTCCACAGGCTCGGTCGGGGCCGTGCCGCCCGTCCGGCATACTCGACGGGTGAGCACGATTCCCGAGATCCGTACCCTGCCCGTGCCCGACGGCCTGGAGGGCGAGCGCGTCGACGCCGCCATCTCCCGCATGTTCGGCTTCTCCCGCACGAAGGCGGCCGAGCTGGCCGCGGCCGGCAAGGTGCAGGTCGACGGCGCGGTCGTCGGCAAGTCCGAGCGGGTGCGCGGCGGCGCCTGGCTGGAGGTCGAGATGCCGCAGGCGCCCGCGCCGGTGCGGGTGGTCGCCGAGCCCGTCGAGGGCATGGAGATCGTGCATGACGACGATGACGTGGTCGTCATCGTCAAGCCGGTCGGCGTGGCCGCGCACCCCTCCCCGGGCTGGACCGGCCCGACCGTCATCGGCGGTCTCGCCGCCGCCGGCTACCGGATCTCCACCTCCGGCGCCGCCGAGCGCCAGGGCATCGTGCACCGCCTGGACGTGGGCACCTCCGGCCTGATGGTGGTCGCCAAGTCGGAGTACGCGTACACCTCGCTCAAGCGCCAGTTCAAGGAGCGCACGGTCGACAAGCGCTACCACACCCTGGTCCAGGGCCACCCGGACCCGACGAGCGGCACCATCGACGCCCCGATCGGCCGCCACCCGAACCACGACTACAAGTGGGCGGTCACCGCCGACGGCAAGCCCTCGGTGACGCACTACGACCTCATCGAGGCCTTCCGCGCCGCCTCCCTGCTCGATGTGAAGCTGGAGACCGGCCGCACCCACCAGATCCGCGTCCACATGGCCGCCCACCGCCACCCATGCGTCGGCGACCTCACCTACGGCGCCGACCCCACCCTCTCCAAGCGGCTGCGCATCACCCGCCAGTGGCTGCACGCCGTCCGCCTCGGCTTTGAACACCCGGGCGACGGCAGCTGGGTGGAGTTCTCCTCCGACTACCCCGAGGACCTCCAGCAGGCCCTGGACCTGGTCCGCGAGGAGACCTACGGATGACCGGGGCCCCCATCGTCCGCGTCGCCGAGGACCCCGCCGACCTGGAGGCGTGCTTCGCGGTCCGCAAGGAGGTCTTCGTCCAGGAGCAGGGCGTGGACGAAGCCATCGAGTACGACGCGTACGACACCGTCGCCGTGCATGTGCTGGCCCTGCGCGCGGACGGCACCCCGCTGGGCACCGGCCGGCTGCTGACCGGTGAGGCGGCCGTCGCCAAGACCGGCGCGGACGCCTCCGTCGGCTCCCTCGGGCGGCTCGCGGTCACCCGCCGGGCCCGCGGGCTCGGCATCGGCGCCGCCCTGGTGCGGGCCGTCGAGGACGCGGCCCGCGCGCGTGGCCTGGCCGCGGTGGACCTGCATGCGCAGACCCAGGCGCTGGGCTTCTACGAGCGGCTCGGCTACACGGCGTACGGACCGGAGTTCCTGGACGCCGACATGCCCCACCGGGCGATGCGCCGCGCCCTGTGACCACCGGCGCGAGAGCCGGTGAACGGGGTGTGGCGGTACCCCCCGGGGCGATGCGCACGAACGGCCGGTGATCGGCCGGCATGGCAGGCTTGAAGCCTCGCGTGCCATGTCGACCCCGGAGCGCCGGCCTTGGATCAGTTGGCTCTGTTGTTCGCCCTGCTGCTCGGGGCCCTGGTGAGCGTCCCGGTGGGCGACCGCCTCGGGGTGCCGGCCCCGGTGCTGATGACGCTGTTCGGCGGGGTCCTCGCGGTGGCCGCCTTCGTGCCCAACGTGAACATCCCGCCCGAGCTGATCCTGCCCGGACTGCTGCCGCCGCTGCTGTACGCGGCCGTACGGCGCACCTCCTGGCGGCAGTTCACGACCAACAAACGCCCGATCCTGACCCTGGCCGTCGCCCTGGTGTTCATGACCACGGTGTGCGTCGCCTTCGTGGCCCACGCGATCGTGCCCGGCCTGTCGGTCGCCGCCGCCGTGGCGCTCGGCGCGCTGATCGCCCCGCCCGACCCGGTCGCCGCGACCAGCGTCGCCGGACAACTCGGGCTGCCGCGCCGCCTGGTGTCGGTCCTGGAGGGCGAGGGGCTGTTCAACGACGTCACGGCCATCGTGCTCTACCACGTGGCGATCGCCGCCGCGGTGAGCGGGCTGTTCTCGCCGTGGAAGGCCGGGCTGGCGCTGGTGCTGTCCGCCGTGGTCGCGGTGGCCGTGGGGCTGCTGCTCGGCTGGGGCGCGAACCGGGTGATGGACCTGCTGGGGGACCCGACCCTCCAGATCGGCCTGACCCTGCTGGTGCCCTACGCCTCCTATGTGCTCGCGGAGAAGCTCCAGGGCTCCGGGGTGCTCGCCGTGCTCACCACGGCCCTCTACCTCTCCGAGTACGCCACCGGCGCCGACGATGTGATGACCCGACTGGCGGGACACGCCTTCTGGGACATCATCGACACCCTCGTCACCGGCGTCGCCTTCGGGCTGATCGGCCTGGAGCTGCACAACGCGATCCGTACGGCCAGCGGACGGTGGGGCGAGCTGCTCGGCTGGGCGGCGGCCGTCGCCGGTGTGGTGATCGTCGTACGGCTGCTGTGGCTGCTCCCGGCGACCTGGCTGACCAAACGGCTGCACGCCCGGCGGGACGTGGAGGAGGAGATCCCGACGAGCTGGCGGGAGACGGTCGTGATGTGGTGGTCCGGGATGCGCGGGGTGGCCTCGGTCGCGCTGGCGCTGGCCATCCCTCTGGAGACCGACGCCGGCAAGCCCTTCCCGGACCGGGACGAGATCGTCTTCATCGCCTTCGGGGTGATCGTCGCCACCCTGGTGATCCAGGGGCTGACCCTGCCGTGGCTGGTCAAACGGCTGCGGGTGCGGGCCGACGCCGAGCGGGAGAAGGAGTACGAGAAGGAGCTGGCGGTGCGCGCGGCCAAGGCGGCCAAGCGCCGGCTGCGGGAGATCGAGCAGGTGGAGGACCTGCCCGAGGAACTCTCCGAGCAGATGCTGCGGCAGGCCTTCGACATCGGCATCCGGATCAGCCCCGACATGGGCGAGGAGGAGCGCCGCGAGGCACAGCACCAGCGGGCCAAGCGGCTGAAGCGGATCCGGCGCATCCAGGGCGAGATGCTCAGCGCCGCCCGGCACGAGGTGCTCGCGGCGCGCAGCGAACCGGGGATGGACCCGGAGATCGTGGACCGGGTCCTGCGCCATCTCGATGTGCGCAGCCTGCGCTGACGGCGCTCGGCCGGCCGTGTATATCGGCCAGCTGTGTATATCCGGTCATACAAATACCCGGCGGTTGTGGACAACCGGAAGCGCCGTCCGCCGGTGGCTCCTACTCTCGGATCATGACTCGCAACATCGTGATCAGCGGAGGCGGTACGGGCATCGGGCTGGCGACGGCACGTGCCTTCGCCGCGGACGGGGACCGGGTGCTGCTCCTCGGGCGGCGCGCGGAGGTGCTGGAGAAGGCGGGGGTGCCGGGGGCGCTCACCCACGCGGCCGACCTCACCGAGCCCGCCGACGTGCGGGAGGTGGCCCGGCTCGTCGCCCGGGAGTTCGGCACCGTCGATGTGCTCGTGCACAGCGCGGGGGGCTCCGGCGCCCTGGAGCCACCGGCCGGCAGTGAGGACTCCCTCGACCGGGTGGCCCATGCCTGGACCGTCGCCTTCAGACTCAACACCCTGACCGCGGTGCTGCTCACCGAGGCCCTTCAGGAGCGGCTCGCCGAGCCCGGCGGGCGGGTGCTGTTCCTCAGCTCCATCGCCGCCCACCGCGGCTCGGGCAGCGGCGCCTACGCGGCGTCCAAGGCCGGGCTGCACCCCTACGCCCACGATCTGGCCCGCCGCCTGGGCCACCGGGGCATCACGGTGAACGTGGTCGCGCCCGGCTACGTCGAGGACACCGACTTCTTCGGCGGCGCCATGTCCGAGGAGCGGCGCGGACAGCTCGTGGCCGAGACCGCCACCGGCCGGGCGGGCGAGCCGGGCGACGTGGCGTCCACCCTGCACTGGCTGGCCTCGCCCGCCGCCGGGCACATCACCTCACAGATCATCCAGGTCAACGGAGGCGCCGAGCGCGGACATTGAACCGGACCGAGGCGCCCGCCGGTCCCGCCCCGGTCAGCTCCGTCCGGTGCGCGGGAAGTCGTACGCCTTGCGCAGCGAGTGGCGGTCCGGGGAGGGGACGCGGTAGGGCGGCAGCACCGCGTCGGAGGTGTTGACCCGGGGGAGCGCGTAGGGGTGCTCCGCGGACAGCCAGGTGATCATCTGCTCGCGGACCGCGACCCGCACCGTCCAGATGTCATCGGAGTCCTTCGCGGTCACCAGCGCGCGCACCTCCATGGTGTTGGCGGTGGAGTCGGTGACCACCAGGTTGGAGGCGCGGCCGTCCCAGGCCGGGCACTGGCGCAGGATGTCGCGCAGCTTCTCGCGCATCGCCTCCAGGGGCGCGCTGTGGTCGAGCTGCCAGAACACGATGCCGGTCATCTGCGGGGTGCCCCGCGACCAGTTCTCGAACGGCTTGGAGGTGAAGTACGACACCGGCATGGTGATCCGGCGCTCGTCCCAGGTCCGTACCGTCAAGAAGGTCAGGGTGATCTCCTCGACCGTGCCCCACTCGCCGTCCACGACCACGGTGTCGCCGATGCGGACCATGTCGCCGAAGGCGATCTGGAGCCCCGCGAACAGGTTCGACAGCGTGGACTGCGCGGCGACGCCGGCCACGATGCCGAGGACACCGGCCGAGGCCAGCAGGGAGGCGCCCGCGGCCCGCATCGCCGGGAAGGTCAGCAGCATCGCGGCCACCGCGACCACGCCGACGACCGCCGAGACCACGCGCATGATCAGCGTGACCTGGGTGCGCACCCGCCGTACCCGCGCCGCGTCGTGGTGGACGCGCGCGTAGCGGCTGTACGTCGTCTCGACCACGGCGCCCGCGATCCGGATCACCAGCCAGGCCGCGGCCCCGATGAGCACCAGGGTCAGGGTCCGGCCGACGCCGACCCGGTGCTCCTCGAACAGCTCGGCCTGGTCGTACGAGCCTCTGAGCAGGGCGGCACAGAGGACCAGCTGGTACGGGACGCGGGCGCGCCGCAGCCGGTCCCACAGAGGGGTCTCGGAGTGGCGTTCGTCCGCCTTGCGCAGCAGCACGTCGGTGGCCCAGCCGATGAGGACGGTCAGGAACACGGACGCGCCGACCACGATCACAGGGCGCAGTACGGTCTCCATGCCTTGGAACGTAACCGGCTACGGCGATCGTGAACCTGTGACTTGTCCCGCTCCCGCTCCCGGTCCCGCTCCGGGGCCGGGTCCCGGGGCTGGCACCATGGGCTCATGAACATCATGCTCTTTCACTCGACCTATGGGCTCAGGCCCGCGGTGCGCGCTGCCGCTGACCGGCTGCGCGCGGCCGGCCACGAGGTGTGGACGCCGGACCTCTTCGAGGGGCGGACGTTCGACACCGTCGAGGAGGGCATGGAGTTCAGCGACGGGATCGGCAAGGAGGAGCTGCTGAAGCGCGCCGTGCTGGCGGCGGCGCCGTACTCGGAGCGAGGTCTGGTCTACGCCGGGTTCTCGCTCGGCGCCTCCGTGGCGCAGACCCTCGCCCTCGGCGACGACAAGGCGCGCGGGCTGCTGCTTCTGCACGGCACCTCGGACATCGCGCCGAACGCGCACGTGGACGAGCTGCCGGTGCAGCTGCATGTGGCCGAGCCGGATCCGTTCGAGACGGACGACTGGCTCAGCGCCTGGTACCTCCAGATGGGCCGGGCGGGCGCCGACGTGGAGGTCTACCGGTACGCCGGGGCCGGGCATGTGTACACCGACCCCGACCTGCCGGACCACGACGCGGAGGCCGCCGAGGCGACCTGGCGCGTGGCGCTCGGCTTCCTCGACAGCCTGCGGACCGCCTAGACCGGGTCGTAGGTGCGCTCGACCTTCTGCGTGCCGGTGCGGGTGCGGTACGAGCGCTCCCACTTGGCGGTGGCGTTCTGGTCGGTGCGGTCGGAGAGGACGTAGTAGTCCATCTGGGCGCGGTCGGTGGTGATGTCGAGCACGCCGAAGCCGTGCCGGTCGGTGTCCACCCAGTGGACGTGCCGGTTGGCGGCCTCGATCAGCGGCGCGGCGACCGCGGAGACGACGCCCTCGGGGACCTTGACGATGTCGTCGAGGTTGTCGGAGGTCACCGAGGTGATGACGAACTCGGTGGCGGCCGACTCCGACAGCGGGTAGGTGCCCGCGTCCACCGGCACGTCGTTGGCCCAGGACATGTGGATGTCACCGGTCAGGAAGACGGTGTTGCCGATGTTGTTCGACGTCAGGTGGTCGAGGAGTTCCCGGCGGTCGTGGGTGTAGCCGTCCCACTGGTCGGTGTTGATGCCTATGCCGCCCTGCGGCAGGTCGAGCAGCTGGGCGAGCGGCTTGAGCAGGTCCGCGGTGAGGGAGCCGATGACGAACGGCGCGATCATCACCGAGTTGCCGACCAGCCGCCACTTGGTGTCGGACGCCTTCAGGCCGGACTTCAGCCAGTCGAGCTGGGCCCGGCCGGTGATGGTGCGGTTCGCGTCGTCCACCGAGCCGCTGGTGCCGGACACCTGCTGGGAGCGGAAGGAGCGCAGGTCCAGCAGGGACAGGTCGGCGAGCTTGCCGAAGCGCAGCCGCCGGTAGGTGGTGCCCTCGATCGCCGGGCGCACCGGCATCCACTCGAAGTAGGCCTGCTTGGCGGCGGCCTTGCGGGCGGTCCAGGTGCCCTCGGCGCCCTCGGTGTGGTTGACCGCGCCGCCCGACCACGCGTTGTCGGCGAACTCGTGGTCGTCCCAGATCGCGATGACCGGCGCCTTCAGGTGCAGGGCCTGGAGGTCGGCGTCGGTCTTGTACTTGCCGTGCCGGGTGCGGTAGTCGGCGAGCGTGATGATCTCGTTGGTGGGGGCGTGCTGCCGGATCACCTTGCCGCGGGCCGCGTACTCGCCGGACTTGTACTCGTAGATGTAGTCGCCGAGGTGCAGCCAGGCGTCCAGGTCGTTGCGCGCCGCGAGGTGGCGGTACGAGGAGAAGTAGCCGGCCTCCCAGTTGGCGCAGGTGACCACGCCGAAGCGGAGCCCGG
This sequence comes from Streptomyces sp. LaBMicrA B280, assembly GCF_049222185.1. Taxonomy (NCBI): domain Bacteria; kingdom Bacillati; phylum Actinomycetota; class Actinomycetes; order Kitasatosporales; family Streptomycetaceae; genus Streptomyces; species Streptomyces sp. LaBMicrA B280. The sequence continues at coordinate 34,588 of NZ_JBMJCT010000020.1, forward strand.
AGACGTCCGCGGTGGCGGCCGGGGCGGTGCGGGTGCGCGCGACGGGCGAGTCGGTGCCGCCGGAGGAGAAGCGGAACCAGTAGTCGGTGGCCGGCTGGAGGCCGCGGATGTCCGCCTTCACCGTGTGGTCCGAGGCGGCCGTCGCGGTGGTGGAGCCCTTGCTGACGACCTGGGTGAGCGCCTTGTCGGTGGCGACGACCCAGCTCACCACGGTGTCCGGGCCGACGCCGGAGCCGGGGGTGGCGTCCGGGGTCGGGGTGATGCGGGTCCACAGCAGGATGCCGTCGGGCAGCGGGTCACCGGAGGCCACACCGTGCAGGAAGGCGGGGGCCTGACCGGAGGCGCGGGCGGGCAGGGCGGCGGCGAGCGGCCCGGCCAGCACAGCGGTCGCCGCCGCGGCCTTGACGACCGTACGGCGGCGAGGGGAAGGGGAGTTGAGGCCCTGGGAGGCCGGCAGTGATCTGTTTCGACTGGTCACGGCCGATCAGGTTACCGAGCAGTAGAACAAAAGAGCGGGCGAACAGGGAATGTTCGCCCGCTCTTCACCGAGCCGTCGGTTTTTGAAGAGGTGTCAGCACCCTTTTCGACGGGGTGTCAGCACCCTGGAGTCCGTCGGCCGAAAGGGATGCGTCAGCCCTTGACGGCCGCGTCGATGACCTTGTTGAACTCGTCCACCGACGTGATCATGTTGCCGCCGTTGAGCTGCTTGCCGTCCATGACGAAGGCCGGAGTGCCGGTCACGCCGTCCTTGTTGTCGTCGAACTGCTTCGACATGTTCACCGCCCAGGCGTCGTAGGTGCCCTTCTTGACGGCGTTCTGGAAGGTGGCGTTGCCCTTCAGCGCCGGGACGGTGTCGGCGATCTTGATGAGGTAGCTGTCGTCCTTGAACTTGTCGTCGTTCTCGTCCGGGTGCCACTTCGTGGAGTACAGCGCGGACTTGTAGTCGAGGAACGCCTGGGGGCTGATGTTCAGCGCGGCGCCGAGCGCGCTCAGCGCGTTCTTGGAGCCCACGCCGTTGTCATGGGCGTCCAGGAACGTGGCGCCCACGTACTGGTACTTGAACGTGCCGTCGTCGATGTCCTTGTGCAGCGTCGAGCCGACCGTCTGCTCGAACTGGGCGCACACCGGGCAGCGTGGGTCCTCGTACATCTTGAGGGTCTTCTTGGCACTCGACTTGCCGATGACGACCGTGGCGCCCTTGGCGCCCTCGGTGTGGGCCGGGGCGACGACCTTCGCGTTCTTCAGCCCCTCCCAGTAACTGGGCTTGTTGGCTTGGACGACGGCGTAGCCGATGCCGCCCGCGGCCGCCAGCGCGACCACGACGCCGCCGGCCACGAACGCCTGGCGCCTTGCCTTGTCGCGCTTGGCCTGGCGCTCGCGCTCCTCGCGCAGCCGCTCCCGGGCCGCGTTCTTCGACGCCTGGCTGTTCCGCTTGCTCATGTCGGTGTTCTCCCTGGGGGTCGCGCAGCTGTCGTGCGCGGGATACGGGTGGGGTGCTCGGGGTCGCTCACCAGGCGGTGAGCGGGGCGGAGCACGGCGGTCCACGCCGTCCCAGGGAGTGGGCGAGAAGCCGGTCGCGGGCGGCGGCCCGGCGCCGCGCCGGGCGGGGCGGACGGCCCTCCGGCAGACGTCGTACGGCGACCGCGGCCACCGCGAGGAGCAGCGGCCGGAAGGAGGCGGCGGCCACCGCGCGCAGCGACTGCACCAGGGCGCGCTCGCCCCGGCGCAGCCAGGCGGCGGTCAGCAGGCTCACGCCGATGTGCGCGGCGAGCAGCAGCCAGGCGGTGGCGGGAGAGGCGTTCGCCAGCACCCCGGCGGCCTGGCCGCGGCTCACCTGGGCCAGCGGGGTGCCCACCGCGCCGCCGTGGCACAGCAGGTCGAAGCCGAAGGCGTGCAGGGGGCCGGCGACCGGGCCGCCCGCCCGGCCGTAACAGGTCTGCTGGCCGGTGGTGAACACCGTGTCCGCGGCCAGTTCCAGCGGTACCAGCAGGGCCGCGATCCGGCCGAAGCCGCGCTCCCGGCCCGCCAGCGCGTACGCGCCGGTGAAGACGCCGGCGGCGACCGCGGCCACGGTCGCGGCCGGCAGCGGGGTCCGGGACAGCAGCACGTGCGACGCGGTGCCGAGGGTCACGACGAAGGCCGTGAACAGCACCGCGCGAACGGCTCTGAGGTAGGTCCCGGATATGTCCATAGCGATAGCAGAGTCTGTCACGAACCGGAGTAAGGGACCCCTAAAGGGGGCCTGTGAGTACGCGCACCCCACCGCCTCGGCGGGGCGCCCTACAGCCCCGGGATCCGGCCGTTGCGGAACAGCTCCACGAAGATGTGGTGGTCCGCGCGGGCCCGTGCGCCGTAGGCGTGCGCGAAGTCCACCAGCAGGGGCGCGAAGCCCTCCTCGTGGGCCGCGATCGCCGCGTCGATGGCCCGCTCGGTGGAGAAGGGCACCAGGGACTCGCCGGAGGTGTCGTCCGCCGCCGCGTGCATGGTGGCGGTCGCCCGGCCCAGGTCGGCCACGACCAGCGCGATCTCCTCCGGGTCGTCGAGTTCGCTCCAGTCCAGGTCGACCGCGTACGGCGAGACCTCGGCGACCAGCTGGCCCGCGCCGTCCAGCTCGGTCCAGCCCAGCCACGGGTCGGCGTGCGCCTGGAGGGCGCGCTGGGAGATCACCGTGCGGTGGCCCTCGTGCTGGAAGTACCCGGCGATGGCCGGATCCGTGAGGTGCCGGGAGACGGCCGGGGTCTGGGCCTGCTTGATGTAGATCACGACATCGTTCTCCAGGGCGTCGCTGTGGCCCTCCAGGAGGATGTTGTACGACGGCAGCCCGGCCGAGCCGATGCCGACGCCCCGGCGGCCCACGACGTCCTTGACCCGGTAGGAGTCCGGGCGGGCCAGGGAGGAGTCCGGCAGCGTCTCCAGATAGCCGTCGAAGGCCGCGAGGATCTTGTAGCGGTCGGCCGCGTCCAGCTCGACGGTGCCGGGACCCGCCGCGAACCTGCGTTCAAAATCGCGGATCTCGGTCATCGAGTCCAGCAGCTCGAACCGGGTGAGCGAGCGGGCCGCGCGCAGCGCGCCGAGCAGCGGGCCCTCCGCGGTGTCCAGGGTGAACGGCGGCACCTCGTCGCTCTTGGCGCCGGTGGCCAGGGCGTGGATCCGCTCCCGGTACGCGTCCGCGTAGACCGTCACCAGCTCGGTGATCTGCTCGTCGCTCAGCGCCTTGGCGTACCCGAGGAGCGCGACCGAGGCGGCGAAGCGCTTCAGGTCCCAGGTGAAGGGGCCGACGTACGCCTCGTCGAAGTCGTTGACGTTGAACACCAGGCGGCCGTACGAGTCCATGTACGTGCCGAAGTTCTCCGCGTGCAGATCGCCGTGGATCCACACCCGCGAGGTGCGGTCGTCCAGGTAGGGGCCGCCCCGCCGCTCGGCGTCGATGTCGTGGTAAAAGAGGCACGCGGTGCCCCGGTAGAACGCGAAGGCCGAGGCCGCCATCTTCCGGAACTTCACCCGGAAGGCGGCCGGGTCGGCGGCCAGGAGCCTGCCGAAGGCGGTGTCGAATACGGCGAGGATCTCCTCGCCGCGCTGCTCGTCGCTGAGCTTGGGGACCGACATCGCGGGATGCCTCCTGGTGCGGGAGTGGTGCGTCACTGTGCGTCCATGGACACGACGGCGCTTTCGCCGTCTCCAACGGGCGACGCGGCGCGGGAGTGCCCGGTTCCCGTCGACCGTACGCGGGGATCCACTCCGGCTGTCGGTGCCAGGGCATAGGATTCGACGCTGTCCCCCAGAGTGTCCGCCCGCCCGTCGCCTGACGTTCTCCGTTGGAGGCCAAACCGTGTCAAAGCCGCCGTTCACGCACCTGCACGTCCACACCCAGTACTCGCTGCTGGACGGTGCCGCGCGGCTGAAGGACATGTTCAACGCCTGCAATGAAATGGGCATGACGCACATCGCCATGTCCGACCACGGCAACCTCCACGGGGCGTACGACTTCTTCCACACCGCCCAGAAGTCCGGGGTCACCCCGATCATCGGGATCGAGGCCTATGTCGCCCCCGAGTCCCGGCGCAACAAGCGCAAGATCCAGTGGGGCCAGCCGCACCAGAAGCGCGACGACGTCTCCGGTTCCGGTGGTTACACCCACAAGACGATGTGGGCGGTGAACCGGACCGGTCTGCACAACCTCTTCCGGCTGTCCTCCGACGCGTACGCCGAGGGCTGGCTCCAGAAGTGGCCCCGGATGGACAAGGAGACCATCTCCCAGTGGTCCGAGGGCATCGTCGCCTCCACCGGCTGCCCCTCCGGCGAGCTCCAGACCCGGCTGCGCCTCGGCCAGTTCGACGAGGCCCTCAAGGCGGCCAGCGAGTACCAGGACATCTTCGGCAAGGACAAGTACTTCCTGGAGCTGATGGACCACGGCATCGACATCGAGCACCGGGTGCGCGACGGCCTCCTGGAGATCGGCAAGAAGCTCGGCATCCCCCCCCTGGTCACCAACGACTCGCACTACACGTACGCCCATGAGGCGACCGCCCATGACGCGCTGCTGTGCATCCAGACCGGCAAGAACCTCTCCGACCCGGACCGCTTCAAGTTCGACGGCACCGGCTACTACCTGAAGTCCACGGAGGAGATGTACGCCATCGACTCCTCGGACGCCTGGCAGCAGGGCTGCGCCAACACGCTCCTGGTGGCCGAGATGGTCGACACCACCGGCATGTTCGAGAAGCGCGACCTGATGCCGAAGTTCGACATCCCCGAGGGCTACACCGAGGTCACCTGGTTCAAGGAGGAGGTCAGCCGGGGCATGCAGCGCCGCTTCCCCGGCGGCATCCCCGAGGACCGCCAGAAGCAGGCCGACTACGAGATGGACGTCATCATCTCGATGGGCTTCCCCGGCTACTTCCTCGTGGTCGCCGACTTCATCATGTGGGCCAAGAACAACGGCATCGCGGTCGGCCCCGGCCGAGGCTCCGCGGCGGGTTCGATCGTCGCCTACGCCATGGGCATCACCGACCTCGACCCGATCCCGCACGGCCTGATCTTCGAGCGGTTCCTCAACCCCGAGCGCATCTCGATGCCCGATGTCGACATCGACTTCGACGAGCGCCGGCGCGTCGAGGTGATCCGGTACGTCACCGAGAAGTACGGCGCCGACAAGGTCGCCATGATCGGCACCTACGGCACCATCAAGGCCAAGAACGCGATCAAGGACTCGGCGCGGGTGCTGGGCTACCCGTACGCGATGGGCGACCGCATCACCAAGGCCATGCCCGCCGACGTCCTCGGCAAGGGCATCCCGCTGTCCGGCATCACCGACCCGCAGCACCCGCGCTACTCGGAGGCGGGCGAGGTCCGGGGGATGTACGAGAACGAAGCGGACGTGAAGAAGGTCATCGACACCGCGCGCGGCGTGGAGGGCCTGGTCCGGCAGATGGGTGTGCACGCGGCCGGCGTGATCATGTCCAGCGAGACCATCACCGACCACGTCCCGGTCTGGGTCCGGCACACCGACGGCGTGACCATCACGCAGTGGGACTACCCGAGCTGCGAGTCGCTCGGCCTGCTGAAGATGGACTTCCTGGGCCTGCGCAACCTCACGATCATGGACGACGCGGTCAAGATGGTGAAGGCCAACAAGGGCCTCGACATCGACCTGCTGTCCCTGCCGCTGGACGACCCCACGACCTTCGAACTGCTCCAGCGCGGCGACACCCTCGGCGTCTTCCAGTTCGACGGCGGCCCCATGCGCTCGCTCCTGCGCCTGATGAAGCCCGACAACTTCGAGGACATCTCCGCCGTGTCGGCCCTGTACCGGCCGGGCCCGATGGGCATGAACTCCCACACGAACTACGCCCTGCGCAAGAACGGGCAGCAGGAGATCACGCCGATCCACCCCGAGCTGGAGGAGCCGCTCAAGGAGGTCCTGGACGTCACCTACGGCCTGATCGTCTACCAGGAGCAGGTGCAGAAGGCCGCCCAGATCATCGCCGGATACTCGCTCGGCGAGGCCGACATCCTGCGCCGTGTGATGGGCAAGAAGAAGCCCGAGGAGCTGGCGAAGAACTTCACCATCTTCCAGGGCGGTGCCCGCAAGAACGGCTACAGCGACGAGGCCATCCAGGCGCTGTGGGACGTGCTGGTCCCGTTCGCCGGTTACGCGTTCAACAAGGCGCACTCGGCCGCGTACGGCCTGGTGTCGTACTGGACCGCCTACCTCAAGGCCAACCATCCCGCCGAGTACATGGCCGGACTGCTGACCTCCGTCAAGGACGACAAGGACAAGTCGGCGGTCTACCTCAACGAGTGCCGCCGCATGGGCATCCGGGTGCTCCCGCCGAACGTCAACGAGTCGGAGTCCAACTTCGCCGCCCAGGGCGACGACGTGATCCTCTTCGGCCTCTCCGCGGTGCGCAACGTGGGCACCAACGTGGTCGAGTCGATCATCAAGTGCCGCAAGGCCAAGGGGAAGTACGCCTCCTTCCCCGACTACCTCGACAAGGTCGAGGCGGTCGTCTGCAACAAGCGCACCACCGAATCGCTGATCAAGGCCGGCGCGTTCGACACCATGGGGCACACCCGCAAGGGCCTCACCGCGCAGTACGAGCCGATGATCGACAACGTGGTCGCGGTCAAGCGCAAGGAGGCCGAGGGCCAGTTCGACCTCTTCGGCGGCATGGGCGACGACAGCGCGGACGAGCCCGGCTTCGGCCTCGACGTGCAGTTCGCCGAGGACGAGTGGGACAAGACCTATCTGCTCGCCCAGGAGCGGGAGATGCTCGGTCTGTACGTCTCCGACCACCCGCTGTTCGGCCTCGAACACGTGCTGTCCGACAAGGCCGACGCGGGCATCTCCCAGCTCACCGGCGGCGAGCACGCGGACGGCGCGGTGGTCACCATCGGCGGCATCATCTCGGGCCTCCAGCGCAAGATGACCAAGCAGGGCAACGCCTGGGCGATCGCCACCGTGGAGGACCTCGCGGGCTCCATCGAGTGCATGTTCTTCCCGGCCACCTACCAGCTGGTGTCGACCCAACTCGTCGAGGACGCCGTGGTGTTCGTCAAGGGCCGCCTCGACAAGCGCGAGGACGTGCCCCGGCTCGTCGCCATGGAGCTGATGGTCCCGGACCTGTCCAACGCGGGCGCCAACGCGCCGGTGGTCCTCACCATCCCGGCGACCCGGGTCACCCCGCCCATGGTCAGCCGCCTCGGCGAGATCCTCAGCCATCACAAGGGCGACAGCGAGGTGCGGATCAAGCTCCAGGGGCCGCGCAAGACCACGGTGCTGCGCCTGGACCGGCACCGGGTCAAGCCCGACCCGGCGCTCTTCGGCGACCTGAAGGTGCTGCTCGGCCCGTCCTGTCTCGCGGGCTGAGCCGGCGCCCGGCAGCGTGAGAGGGGCGCACCCGTCAGGGGTGCGCCCCTCTTTTCTTACGCAACAGGCGTCAACCGCCCTTTAGTTGTGGCCGAAGCTCTTCTGCTTCTTGCCACGCCCGGTATCACCGGAACTGCCCTGGATGTGTGTCACCGGAGACTCGTGGGCCTCCGTGGTGTGCTGCGCCTGCTCGTGAGCCTGACCGGCGTGCTGCGCGGCGCGGTTCTGCGAGCCACCCTGCTTACGGTTCTTGTTCTTGGCCATGATGATCTGCCTCCTGCGGGGCATCTAGGGGCCAGGACCGGATTCAGATTCACATACGCTGACATCAATCGCATGTCGGACAATTACCCTGTGTGACAGGGTAGGTTGGCGAGTAACAGCCGCAAACGCCACGCCGAAGATCGAGTTCGGGCCGTTAACCCCCGCGCGGTCGGGCAGACTCGAAGGAAGTCCGAAGCAAAACCTCCCGGGAAGAGGGTGAGTCGCGTGGACCGCTGCATCGTCCTGGTGGACGCCGGGTATCTGCTGGGCGCGGCCGCCAGTCTCCTCGCGGGCGAGCCCTCACGGTCCCGGATCACCGTCGACCACACCGCACTGATCCAGGCGCTGCGCGACCGCGCCGAGTCCGACACCGAGCGGCCCCTGCTGCGCATCTACTGGTTCGACGGCGCCCCCGACCGGGTTCCCCAGCCCGAGCACCGCAGGCTGCGGGTGATGCCCCGGGTCACCGTCCGCCTCGGCGCCCTCACCCGCAGCGACGGACGCTGGGCCCAGAAGGGCGTGGACGCCGCCATGCACGCCGAGCTGACCGAGCTGGCCCGCAACGGCGCCTGCTCCGACGTCGTCCTCGTCACCGGTGACGGCGATCTGCTGCCGGGCATGATGGCGGCCAAGGAGCACGGCGTCGCCGTACACCTGTGGGCCGTGCAGGCGGCCGACGGCGACTACAACCAGTCCGAGGACCTGGTCGCCGAGGCCGACGAGCGGCGCGTCCTGGACCGGGCCTGGATCACCCAGGCCGTCCGCGCCAAGGAACTGACCGGGGTGTGCGCCCCGCCGCCGGTGCCCCGCCCCGAGATCGCCGCGATCCTCTCCGCCCCGCTGCCCGAGTCCGCGCTCGCCGCGGCCGCCGAGCGCCCCGCCGAGCAGGAACCGCACCCGTCGGCCGGCGCCGCCGAGAACGGCGGCCAGGAGCGGGTGCCCGCGGCCAAGGGCGTCCCCACCCCCAAGGACCTCGCCGCGCTGCGCGCCCCCGGCGCCGTCCAGCCCGCACCGCAGCCGACCACCGCGACCCTGCGCTGGTCCTCCGACAAGGGCTGGGTGGACCGGCCAGGGGCGGTGGCCGAACCGGCCGAGGCCGCCGCCATGCCGACCCTCGCCCAGCTCACCACGGCCGAGCAGCGCTGGGCGGACCGCGAGGAGGACATCACCACCGTCGGTGGCGACCCGTACGAGGTGGGGCAGGTCTTCGCCCGCCGCTGGATGTCCCGGCTCGGCGACCAGAGCCATCTCCAGCGGCTGTCCCAGATGTACCCGCGCATCCCGCACCGCATCGACGGGGAGCTGCTGCGCTACGCCGCGCGCTTCGGGCTGCTCGCGCACAAGGACGACCAGATCGACGAGCACGACCGTTACGCCATCCGGGCAGGCTTCTGGCGTGAGTTCGACATCCCGGCCGCCGCGGAGCACGCGAACGCGGGGGAGTGAGGCGAGGGCGGAGCGGGGCGCGGTCGCGGCCGCTTCGGGTGGCCCCAAGGGCGGGTAAAGGTCCCGACCCCGTACCCTCTTCCCTTGTGAGGACGCGCGTGGGGCAGGCACTTCGGCAGGACGAGGTCGTCCGCGTACGCGGGCTCGCCAAGACCTATCCGGCCGTCAAGAGCCGCCGCGGCGCACCCGGCACCCCCGAGGTGCGAGCCACCGACGCCCTGGAGCTGACGGTACGGCGCGGGGAGATCTTCGGTCTGCTCGGCCCCAACGGCGCCGGAAAGTCCACCCTGGTACGACAGCTCACCGGGCTGCTGCGCCCCGACCGGGGCAGCGTCGAGATCCTCGGCCACGACATCGTGCGCCACCCCGAGCGGGCCGCCCGCCTCCTCGCCTACCTCGGCCAGGAGTCCACCGCCCTGGACGAGCTGACCGTCTCCCTCGCCGCCGAGACCACCGGCCGCCTGCGCGGTCTGGACGCGGCGCGGGCGCGGGCCGAGCGGGACGCCGTACTGGAGGAGCTGGGGCTCACCCCGATCGCCGGGCGGCCGCTGAAGAAGCTGTCCGGCGGCCAGCGCCGGCTCGCCACCTTCGCCGCCGCCCTCGTCGGCGAGCGCCCGCTGCTGGTCCTGGACGAGCCGACCACCGGCATGGACCCGGTGGCCCGGCGCGCGGTCTGGTCCGCCGTGGACCGGCGGCGCGCAGAACACGGCACGACCGTCCTCCTCGTCACCCACAACGTCATCGAGGCCGAGACCGTCCTGGACCGGGTCGCCGTCCTCGACCGGGGCCGGGTCATCGCCTGCGACACCCCCGCCGGGCTGAAGGAACGGGTCGCGGGCGAGGTCCGGGTGGAACTGGTGTGGCGGGAGCGGGCCCCGCTGGACGTGCCCGAGGTCGCCGTGCTGCGCGAGCGCGCGGTGGAGGCCGGCCGGCGCTGGACGCTGCGGCTCGCGCCCGAGGAGGCCCGCGCCGCCGTCGCCACGGTGACCGGCGGCGCCGCCTTCGCCGCCCTGGACGACTTCACCCTGGCCACGCCCAGCCTGGAGGACGTCTACCTGGCCCTCGGCGGCGCCGCCCGGCAGGGGCTGGTGAAGGCATGAGGGCCGGTGAGGGCATGAGCACACGGGCCGCCGTACGCCGCACGGCCGGTACGACCGCCGTCAGGGAAGAGGAGCAGCTCGTCGTGAGTGTCGTACCCGCGCAGGTGCTGCCGGACGCAGCCCGGGACGTGCCGGAGGCGCGGCCGGTCGTGGCCGAGCTCGCCCCCGCCGCGCGACTGTGGCCGTCGCTGGCGGCCGTGTACCGGGCGCAGCTGTCCCGGGCCCGGGTGGCGCGGATCCCGCTGCTGTTCGTGGCGACCTTCCAGTCCATCGGCATCACCGTGATGATGCGCGGCGTCGTCGACAGCGGCTTCGAGGCGCGGTCCGTGGTGGCCGGCTCGGCCGTGCTGGTCGTCGCGTTCGTCGCGCTGAACCTGCTGGCCCAGTACTTCGGGCAGCTGCGGGCGGGCGGCGGGCTCGACCACTACGCCACGCTGCCGGTGCCGCCGGCCGCGGTGGTGCTGGGCACGGCGGCGGCGTACGCCTCCTTCACGCTGCCCGGGACGCTGGTGACCGCCGTCTTCGGCTGTGTGCTCTTCGGACTGCCGCTGGCCAACCTGTGGGTGCTGCTGGCCGTCGTGCCGCTCGCCGGGGCCGCGCTGTCCGGGCTCGGCGCGGCGCTCGGCCTGCTGGCGCCCCGCCCCGAGCTGGCCACGCTGCTCGGCCAGCTGGGCATGTCGGCGGCGCTGCTGCTCGGGGTGCTGCCGCCCGACCGGATGCCGGAACTCGTCCGGCTCGCGCGGGACCTGCTGCCCTCCACCTACGGCGTGCAGGCGTACGCCCGCACCTTCGACGCCCACCCGGACTGGGCCGTCGTCCTCGCTGACCTGGGGGTGTGCGCGGGGGTCGGGGTGATCTCGCTGGCCGTGGCCGCGTGGGCGTACCGCAGGGCCGCCGTCCGGTGACGCGGCGCACAGGCCGACCTGGCACGATGGCAGGGTGACCGCACCGCTGAATCCGCCCCCGCCCCCGCACGACCACTCCGCGCACCAGGTCCGGCAGGCGCCGCCCGCCGGGGCGCCGATGGCGGGCGCCCACGAAGAGGACGGCCCCGGGATGAAGACCGAAGCGCGCGAGGCCGCCGTGATCACCGTGCTGGTGACGGTGTGCGGGGCGCTGCTCGGGCTGCTGTGGTGGCGGCTGGCGCCCCATGTGCCGCTGGTCGGCGACCAGTCGGGCAACAGCTGGGTGGTCTATCTCAAGGACACCGAGGGGGAGCAGGCGGTCGGCGTGGACGGCACGTTCACCCTGCTGGCGCTCGCGTTCGGCGCGGTGAGCGGGCTCGCGGCGTTCCTGTGGCGCAGGCGCGGCGGCGTACCGCTGGTCGTCGGTCTGGCGCTCGGCGGACTGCTCGGCTCCCTGCTGGCCTGGCGGCTCGGCGTGTGGCTCGGCCCCACGTCCGATGTCATCGCCCATGCCCGCGCGGTCGGCAAGGGGGTCACCTTCCCGGCCCCGCTGCGTCTGGGCGCCAAGGCCGCGCTGCTGTCCTGGCCGTTCGCCGCGGTGCTGGTCCACCTCGGCCTGACCGCGCTGTTCGGCCCGCGCGACCCCGAGCCCGAGCACCCGGGCGAGGCGCCGCTCGCGCCCGCCCCCCAGTAGGCGCGCCGCTCCCGGTGGGCGCCACGCGCCCGGGGGGGGGCTTCCCTCAGCCCCGTCCGATGGGCGCCGACACCGCTCCGGTCAGCTCCGCCAGGTCGCCCGGCGCCAGCTCCACCTCCAGGCCCCGCCGCCCCGCCGACACACAGATCGTGGCGTGGCCGAGGGCCGAGTCGTCCAGGACGGTGGGCAGCCTCTTGCGCTGGCCGAGCGGGGAGATCCCGCCGCGGACGTAACCGGTGGTGCGCTCGGCCAGGGCCGGATCGGCCATGGCGGCGCGCTTGCCGCCCACCGCCGAGGCCAGGGCCTTCAGATCGAGGGTGCCCGCGACCGGGACGACCCCGACGACGAGGTTGCCGTCCACGTCGGCCACCAGGGTCTTGAACACGCGCTCCGGGGAGACGCCCATCGCCTGTGCCGCCTCCTCGCCGTAGGAGGGGTGGGAGGGGTCGTGCTCGTAGGCGTGGACCGTGAACTCCACGCCCGCCGCGGCCAGCGCCACCGTCGCCGGGGTACCGCCGGACTGCTGCTTCTTCGACTTCTTCGCCATGAGGTTGTGGACTCAGTTCAGACTGGTCGGCGTCCGCGTCAGCTCGAACGCGGGCAGCGACGGCAGATGACGGATGATGGCGGTCTCGCCGCGCAGGAGCCGCAGCTCGTCCCGCAGCCGGGACGCGGTGTCCGGCGCCTGGAGCAGCCGCTGCTTGGTCGGCGTGTCGTGCACCATCGCGGCCGCCACCAGGTACGACACCACGCTCGGGTCGTCCGGCAGCTCCGCGCTGGTCGCCAGCGACCGCTCCCGTGCCCCCGCCAGCCGCTTCTGGTACTGCCTGAAAGCCCGCAGCACGCCCTCCGCGAGCGCCCCCGCCTCGTCGCCCGGCTCCTCCGCCAGCTCCTCCAGTTCGGCCGTCAGAAAGGGCCCCGAGGCGTCCACGGACAGCAGCCGCACCCGGGTCGTACCGGTCGCGAGCACCTCGAAGGTGCCGCCGGTGCGCTCCCGGATGGTCGCCGCGTCGGCGATACAGCCCATCTGGTGGAAGGAGGCGAGCGGGTCCGGGCCGAAGCCCGCGGCCGGGCCCCGCTCGGGCTCAGCCGTGGGGTCGGGCATGCCGGAGGCGCTGGGCGCCACCTCGTACCCGTCGCGGATGGCCACGACGGCGAACCGCCGCGGCTCCTCCTCGGGGGTCTTCAGCAGCTCGCGCATCATGGCGCGATAACGCTCCTCGAAGACGTTCAGCGGCAGCACGAGTCCTGGGAAGAGGACCGTGTTCAGCGGGAAGAGCGGCAGACGGACGGTGGTCACGGCGCCCCAGCCTAATGGTCGGCGGCGCGGGCGTGTCCGCGGTGCCCGGGCAGAAGGTCCTCGGGCACCGGCAGCAACCCGGCCGGAACGGGCGCCCCGCCCCCTGACAGCAGGTGCTCGCGCAGCCGCAGGAAGTGGCCCAGCGGGTCGTCAGAGAACCGGTCCCAGGGGCAGGAGGTCACATAGGGGCCGATCAGCCGCACCAGGGTGCGGGCGTCCTCGGGGCGGTCCAGGCGCAGCAGCACGTAGAGCAGCTTGTTGCGCACCCCGGCGGGCGAGGGATCGGCCGCCGCGAACCGGGCCGACAGGGCCATCGCGCGGTCGGCCGCCGAGTCCAGCCGCTGCCGCGGCACCCCGGGCCCGCCGCCCTCGGTCAGATAGCCGTACGCGGCCCACGCGGGCAGCACCTGCACCAGCGAGTCCGTCGGCGCGTCCTGCGCGGCCAGCTCGGCGAAGTCGAAGCAGGCGCGGTGCGCGGCGCTCGGCACATGCGGGGTGTCCCCGAAGCGGACGCAGCAGAACGCGCCCAGATAGCGCAGGGCGGCCACATGACAGCCGTAGTGGTGCGGGGCGCGGCGCAGCGCCGCCTCCCACAGCTCCTCGAAGTAGCGGTGCCCGGCCCGCGAGCCGCGCGCGTGGTCCAGCGCGATCCGCCAGGGCACCGGGTCCCGGTCGTCGGCCCGCGCGGCGGCCGTGATCAGGGGGCTGACCTCGCGCAGCAGTTCGGCGCGGGCCGGTGAGGACCACACCCGGTCCACCGCCAGCTGGGCCGCGACCAGCAGGGCGCCGGGGTCGTCCGGCTCGGCCGCCCGCCAGTCCTCGAACCACTCGGAGCGCAGCCGGGCGAACGCGGCCAGCCGCCGGGCGTACCGGTCGTGGTTCTCCCACTCGGCCGCGGCCCGGGTGCCGGCCAGCAGCTCGGCCGCGGCCCGGTACTCGCCCCGCCCGGCGGCGACCAGCGCGGGCGAGAGCCGGTCGTCGGGCGCGTCGAGCACGGCCTCGTCCCCGGCGGGAATCCCCCCGGCCGGGCGCGCGGAGTGTCGGGACATCCAGGAGCGGCGGATGAACGCGGGCAGCGGAACCATGGTGCGGACCATTGAAAGTCCGCAGGTCGGGGCAGCGCCAGAGGCTTGGGGGAAATCGTGGAAGGTTGTACGGCCAAGGTTCAAGGAGCGGTAAAGGGCGACTGTTCGACTTTTGTACGGCGTGCGGGTTCAAGAGCGGCCTTTCCGCACATGACCGCACATGCCCGCACATGACCGCGCACTCAGCTGCGCCGCAGCAGCCGGGTCGCCCCCGCCGCCACCGTCGTCGCCAGGATCCAGCCCAGCATGATCATCGCGGCCGCCAGCCACTGCCAGGGGCCGCGCAGCTGCCACTCGCCGACCTGGCCGAGGTCGATCACCGGCAGCAGCAGGTCCAGCGTGAACAGGGCCGGGCTCCAGTAGGGGTGCTCGTCGTGGTTCGTCGGGGGGTGCGCGGCGTGCGAGAAGGCGAGGGTGCCCGCCGCCCAGAGCACCGCCATCCACACCGCGGCGCGGCCGGGCCGGTAGCCGTACGCGACCGTCAGGTCCTGCACATAGCCCCAGAGCTTGCCCGCCAGCGGCAGCGTCTCCCGGCGCCTGCGCTGCTTGGCGAGCAGCACCTCCCGGGCGTCCTCGTCCTCCCCGGCCTCCCGCAGCACCGAGGCGAGGCGCTCGTACGGCTCCGGCGCGTACTCGGCGGTGGCCGCGGCGATCCAGTCCAGGCGCCGGGCCAGCGGGAACGGGCCCTGCGGCACCAGGTTCTCGTAGGCGAAGCCGCCCATGTGCAGCCGTCCGGCGCCCGGCCAGGCGCCCGCGCGGTCCACCAGGTTCATGATCTGCGCCCCCGACAGCACCACCCTGCCGCGCCCCGGACCGTCCCCGAGGAAGCGCAGCTCGGGCGCGTGCACCCGGCGCAGCGACAGCTCCTGGTCGTCCGTGAGGGTGAACCGGGCCCGCTCCAGGTCCACCGCGTCCCCGAACCGCCCGTCGTCCAGCCGCAGCCCGCCCTGGCACTCGAACCGCTGGATCCGGGTCCCGCGCGCCGGTGTGGTGCCGCTGAGCAGCGGGTTGCCCACCCCGGCCGGGGTCAGGTACAGGGTGCGCTCCACGCTGAGCTGGGGCGCGTTCAGGGCCAGCCGGGAGTACGGGTTGGACAGGCGCGCGCCGCGCAGGCTCAGCGACACCCCGATCAGGGCGCCGCGCAGCCGCAGCTCGCCGTGCGACTCCAGCAGCTCCGCCTGGAGGTCCTGGCCGACATTGAGGCCGTCCGCGGAGATCGAGCGCCCGCTGCGGTCCCGGTACACGATCGCCTGGTTGAGCAGCAGATCGGTGCCGATGTGCGCGTCGGTCAGCCGGACGCCGTTCTGGAAGCGGCAGCGCGGCAGATGCAGATCGCCCTCGGTGTGCACCCGGGCCGCCTCCAGGCGCGGCACCGAGCAGTTCACCAGGCGCAGCGTGCTGAACCGCGCCTCCGGCACCAGCACCTGTTCGTCGAAGCGGCAGTCCCGCAGCTCGACGTACGGCCGCACGGTGCCGCCCGCCAGGTCCAGGGCGCCCGTGACGCGCACCCCGGCGAGCTTGAGCGCGGACACCCGCCCGGCGAGCGCCGGCGGTCCGTCCAGCAGCAGCCAGGCGATGATGCGCGCCCGCACGGACCGCTCGGGCCCCCAGGGATGCCCGCCGTGCGGATCGTCCACGACGGAATCGCCGCTGCTCAGGTCGTACACACTGCCGTTGCGGAAGGCCTGCCACATGCCCGCCTCGGCCGCGGTCAGGTCGTCCGGCAGGTCCCCGGCGACGAAGCCGGTCCCCTCGGTCACCGCTGTTCCTTCTTTCTCCGCTGTTCAGGTGGTTCGTCCAGCCGTTGATGCCCGCTGAGTGACGCGCGGAACACCCGGGGTGAAGGGGATCTTCCGAGTTCCGGCCAGCGTCTGTACCACGCATTGGTCCACGGCCTGTATCAGCCACTGATACGTGCGGACGACTACGGACGGCGGTCTGAGAGAATTGGGACTGTGATTTCCCGAATCGATCTGCGCGGCGACGCCCTCCCCGAGGGACCCGCCCTGCGTGACCTGCTGCCCCGAGCCGACTTCGACGTTCAGGCCGCCCTGGAGAAGGTGCGTCCGATCTGCGAGGACGTGCATCATCGTGGCGACGCGGCGCTGATCGACTTCGCGGAGAGGTTCGACGGGGTACGGCTGGAATCCGTCCGTGTCCCGGCCCGGGCGCTCGCCGACGCGCTGGCCGGCCTCGACCCGGACGTCCGCGCCGCCCTGGAGGAGTCCGTCCGGCGCGCCCGCCTCGTGCACCGCGCGCAGCGCCGCACCGCCCACACCACCCAGGTCGTCCCCGGCGGCGCGGTGACCGAGAAATGGGTTCCGGTCGAGCGCGTCGGGCTGTACGCGCCGGGCGGCCGCTCGGTCTACCCCTCCTCCGTGATCATGAACGCGGTCCCGGCCCAGGAGGCCGGTGTCGAGTCCATCGCGCTCGCCTCCCCGCCGCAGGCCGAGTTCGGTGGTCTGCCGCACCCGACGATCCTGGCCGCCTGCGCCCTGCTCGGCGTGGACGAGGTGTACGCGGCCGGCGGCGCCACCGCCGTCGCGATGTTCGCGTACGGCACCGAGTCCTGCCCGCCCGCGAACATGGTCACCGGGCCCGGCAACATCTGGGTGGCCGCCGCCAAGCGCTACTTCACCGGCCGGATCGGCATCGACACCGAGGCCGGACCCACCGAGATCGCGATCCTCGCCGACGACACCGCCGACCCGGCGCACGTGGCCGCCGACCTGATCAGCCAGGCCGAGCACGACCCGCTCGCGGCCGCCGTCCTCGTCACCGACTCCCCGGACCTCGCGGACGCGGTGGAGAAGGAGCTGGAGCCGCAGGTCGCGGCCACCAAGCACGTCGACGACCGGATCCGCCCGGCCCTCGCGGGCAGGCAGTCCGCGATCGTCCTGGTGGACGGCGTCGAGGAGGGTCTGAAGGTGGTCGACGCGTACGGCGCCGAGCACCTGGAGATCCAGACCGCCGACGCCACCGCCGTGGCCGACCGGGTGCGCAACGCGGGCGCGATCTTCATCGGCCCCTGGGCCCCCGTCTCCCTCGGCGACTACGCGGCCGGATCCAACCACGTCCTGCCCACCGGCGGCTGCGCCTGCCACTCCTCGGGCCTGTCCGTGCAGTCCTTCCTGCGCGGCATCCACATCGTCGACTACACCAAGGACGCGCTGGCCGAGGTCGCGCACCACGTGGTGACGCTGGCGGAGGCGGAGGACCTGCCGGCGCACGGCGCGGCGGTCAAGGCGAGGTTCGGCTGGAAGGTACCGGAGAGCAAGTGAGCGACGTAAGGATCGACGACCTCCCCATCCGGGACGAGCTGCGCGGCAAGTCCCCCTACGGCGCGCCCCAGTTGGACGTTCCGGTCCGGCTGAACACCAACGAGAACCCGTATCCGCTGCCCGAGCCGCTGGTCGAGCGGATCGCGGAGCGGGTCCGGGAGGCCGCCCGCCACCTGAACCGCTACCCCGACCGGGACGCGGTCCAGCTGCGCACCGAGCTGGCCAAGTACCTCACCGGCACCGGTGGGTTCCCGCTGGCCCTGGAGAACGTCTGGGCGGCCAACGGCTCCAACGAGGTCATCCAGCAGCTGCTCCAGACCTTCGGCGGTCCCGGCCGCAGCGCGATCGGCTTCGAACCGTCGTACTCGATGCACGCGCTCATCGCCCGCGGCACCGGCACCGGCTGGATCCCCGGTCCGCGGGGCGAGGACTTCACCATCGACCCGGCCGCCGCCGCGCGCGCCATCGCCGAGCACCGGCCGGACGTCGTCTTCCTCACCACCCCCAACAACCCCACGGGCAACGCGATTCCGCCCGGGACGGTCCGCGCTCTGTACGACGCGGCGCAGGCGGCCAAGCCGTCGATGGTGGTCGTGGACGAGGCGTACGTCGAGTTCAGCCACGGCGCCTCGCTGCTGCCGCTGCTCGAAGGCCGCCCGCACCTGGTGATCTCGCGCACCATGTCCAAGGCGTTCGGCGCGGCGGGCCTGCGCCTCGGCTACCTCGCGGCCGACCCGGCCGTGGTGGACGCCGTGCAGCTGGTCCGGCTGCCGTACCACCTGTCGGCGATCACCCAGGCGACCGCGCTGGCCGCCCTGGAGCACACCGACACCCTGCTCGGCTATGTCGAGCAGCTGAAGTCCGAGCGGGACCGGCTGGTCGCCGAGTTGCGCGCGATCGGCTACGACGTCGTCGAGTCCGACGCCAACTTCGTGCAGTTCGGCCGGTTCGCCGACGCCCACGGAGTCTGGCGGAAGATCCTCGACCGGGGCGTCCTGGTCCGGGACAACGGCGTACCGGGATGGCTGCGGGTCTCGGCCGGCACCCCCGCGGAGAACGACGCGTTCCTCGACGCCGTACGTGAAGTCAAGAAGGAGCTTGAGGCATGAGCCGCGTAGGGCGCGTCGAGCGCACCACCAAGGAGACCTCGGTCCTGGTCGAGATAGACCTCGACGGCACCGGGCGGACCGACATCGCCACCGGCGTCGGCTTCTACGACCACATGCTCGACCAGCTCGGCCGGCACGGTCTGTTCGATCTGACCGTGAAGACCGACGGTGATCTGCACATCGACTCCCACCACACCATCGAGGACACCGCCCTCGCGCTCGGCGCCGCCTTCAAGCAGGCGCTCGGCGACAAGGTGGGCATCTACCGCTTCGGCAACTGCACGGTCCCGCTGGACGAGTCCCTCGCCCAGGTCACCGTCGACCTGTCCGGCCGCCCCTACCTCGTGCACACCGAGCCCGAGCGCATGGCGCCGATGATCGGCGAGTACGACACCACGATGACCCGGCACATCCTGGAGTCCTTCGTGGCCCAGGCGCAGATCGCGCTGCACGTTCACGTACCGTACGGACGCAACGCCCACCACATCGTGGAGTGCCAGTTCAAGGCGCTCGCCCGGGCGCTGCGTTACGCCTCCGAGCGCGACCCGCGCGCGGCCGGCATCCTCCCGTCGACGAAGGGCGCGCTGTAACCCATGACCGGTCTGTCGACCCTCCTGATCGTCGTCGGCCTCTTCCTGGTCGGCGGCATCATCTCCTTCGTCAAGCAGAAGATGCCCACGAGCCTGATCGTGCTGCTCTCCCTCGCGGCCGGGCTGTGCCTGGTCGCCGGCGTCATGCGGTTGCAGGTGTGGAATTGAGCGCGGCCGCGAAGAAGGTCGTCGTCTTCGACTACGGCTTCGGCAATGTCCGCTCGGCCGAGCGCGCCCTGGCACGGGTCGGCGCCGACGTGGAGATCACGCGCGACTTCGACGCGGCGATGAACGCGGACGGCCTGCTGGTGCCGGGCGTCGGCGCCTTCGCCGCCTGTATGCGGGGCCTGCTCGACGCCCGCGGTGACTGGGTCATCGACCGCCGGCTGTCCGGCGGCCGCCCGGTGATGGGCATCTGCGTCGGCATGCAGATCCTGTTCTCGCGCGGCATCGAGCACGGCGTCCAGGCCGAGGGCCTGGAGGAATGGCCCGGCACCGTCGGCCCCCTGGAGGCCGATGTCGTGCCCCACATGGGCTGGAACACCGTCGACGCGCCCGCCGACTCCGAGCTGTTCGCGCACCTGGACGCCGACGCCCGCTTCTACTTCGTGCACTCCTACGCCGTCCATGACTGGACGCACGAGACCCACAACCCGCTGATCGCCGCGCCCAAGGTCACCTGGGCCACGCACGGCAAGCCCTTCGTCGCGGCGGTGGAGAACGGCGCCCTGTGGGCCACCCAGTTCCACCCCGAGAAGTCCGGCGACGCCGGTGCCCAGCTCCTCACCAACTGGATCGGAACCCTGTAGACCATGGCCAAGCTCGAACTCCTCCCCGCCGTCGACGTCCGCGACGGCCAGGCCGTACGCCTCGTCCACGGCGAGTCCGGGACCGAGACCTCCTACGGCTCCCCGCTGGAGGCCGCCCTCGCCTGGCAGCGGTCCGGCGCCGAGTGGCTGCACCTGGTCGACCTGGACGCGGCCTTCGGCACCGGTGACAACCGGGCGCTGATCGCCGAGGTGGCCCGCGCCATGGACATCAAGGTGGAGCTGTCCGGCGGCATCCGCGACGACGACACCCTCGCCGCCGCCCTCGCCACCGGCTGCACCCGCGTCAACCTCGGCACCGCCGCCCTGGAGACCCCCGAGTGGGTCGCCAAGGTGATCGCGGAGCACGGCGACAAGATCGCGGTGGGCCTGGACGTGCGCGGCACCACCCTGCGCGGCCGCGGCTGGACCCGCGACGGCGGCGACCTCTACGAGACGCTGGACCGCCTGAACAAGGAGGGCTGCGCGCGCTACGTCGTCACCGACATCGCCAAGGACGGCACCCTCCAGGGCCCCAACCTGGAGCTGCTGCGCACCGTGTGCGCGGCCACCGACCGGCCGGTCGTGGCCTCCGGCGGCGTGTCGTCCCTGGCCGACCTGCGCGCCATCGCCGAACTGGTGCCGCTCGGTGTCGAGGGTTCCATCGTCGGGAAGGCCCTCTACGCGAAGGCGTTCACCCTGGAAGAGGCCTTGGAGGCTGTGGCGTCATGACATCGGAAGGCGCCCGGCGGGTGCAGAGCGGAAGTCCCTGGGAAGAGAGTTTCGGTTTCGCGCGCGCCGTGGCGGCGGGGGACCGGGTCCTGGTGGGCGGCACGACTTCCTTCAAGGGCACGGTCCTGTACGGCGAGGGCGATCCGTACGAGCAGACCAGGGTCGCCTTCGGCAACGCGCTGGAGGCGCTCAAGGAGCTCGGACCCGGTATCGAGTCCGTGATTCGCACCCGTATGTACCTGAGCCATGTGCGCGATGTCGACGAGGCGGGCCGGGCCCACAAGGAGCTGTTCGACTCCGTGCGCCCCGCCTCGACCCTGCTGGTCGTCGAGGGCTTCGTGGACCCGCGCATCCTGGTCGAAGTAGAGCTTGAAGCATTCAGAGGAGCCTGAGCAGTCATGACCCTGGCGGTCCGAGTCATCCCCTGCCTGGACGTGGACAACGGCCGGGTCGTCAAGGGCGTGAACTTCCAGAACCTGCGCGACGCGGGCGACCCCGTCGAGATGGCCAAGGTGTACGACGCCGAGGGCGCCGACGAGCTGACGTTCCTGGACATCACCGCGTCCTCGGGCGACCGGGAGACGACGTACGACGTGGTGCGCCGCACCGCCGAGCAGGTGTTCATCCCGCTCACCGTCGGCGGCGGCGTGCGCACCGCCGAGGACGTGGACAAGCTGCTGCGGGCCGGCGCCGACAAGGTGGGCGTGAACACCGCGGCGATCGCCCGGCCCGAGCTGATCCGCGAGATCGCCGAGCGTTTCGGGCGCCAGGTGCTGGTCCTGTCGGTGGACGCCCGGCGCACCGGGTCCGGGTCCGGGTCCGGTTCCGGTTCCTTCGAGGTGACCACGCACGGCGGCCGCCGGGGCACCGGCATCGACGCCGTCGAGTGGGCGCACCGGGCCGCCGAGCTGGGCGCGGGCGAGATCCTGCTGAACTCGATGGACGCCGACGGCACCAAGGACGGCTACGACCTGGAGATGATCGCGGCCGTCCGCAAGCATGTCTCGGTGCCGGTGATCGCCTCCGGCGGCGCGGGCAGGCTGGCCCACTTCCCGCCGGCGATCACCGCCGGCGCGGACGCGGTCCTGGCGGCCTCCGTCTTCCACTTCGGCGACCTGCGCATCGGCGAGGTCAAGGAGACCCTGCGGGAGGCGGGACACCCCGTCCGCTGACGGGCGCGTTCCCCGGGCCCCGGTGGCTGAGCCGCCGGGGCCTTCGCACGCCCGGATGTGAAAGGGAAGTTGCGCAAAGTTTGTTGCGCAATATTTCTTTCGCATCTAGGGTCATGGGCATGGCAGAGAAGGAAAGCGACCGCCGGATCCAGGACATGGGCACGCTCAAGGCGCTCGCCCACCCCCTGCGGATGCGGCTGTACCGGGCCCTGACCCTCGCCGGGACCGCCACCGCCTCCCAGCTCGCCGAGCGGGTCGACGAGGCGGTCTCGCTGGCCAGCTATCACCTGCGCAAGCTCGCCGAGCACGGGCTGATCGAGGAGGCGGAGCCGGGGAGCGGGGACGGGCGGGAGCGCTGGTGGCGGCCGGCCTCCGACGGAGTGCGGATCCGCGACGAGGACTTCCGCGACGCCCCCGAGCAGATCGCCGCGCACACCGCCGCGAGCCGGCTCTTCTTCGCCCAGCGGTCCGACATGTACCTGCGCTTCCTGGACGAACGCCCGCACTGGGGCGAGCGGTGGGCACCCGGCGCGGTCTCCTCCGAGGCGGTGCTGCGGCTCACGCCGGGCGAACTCGCCGAGCTGACCCGGGAGATGCTCGCCCTCGTGCGGCGGTACGACGAGCTCGGCCGGGCGGCGGAGGCCGCGGAGCAGGCCGCGGGAGAGGCCGCGGGAGAGGCCGCGGGAGGGGCCGAGGGCCGCGAGAACGTCGCGGTGCACACGTACGCGTTCCCCTTCCGCGCCTGAGCCCCGCCGACGCCCCCGCCCTCCCGCCCCGGTCTCACACCTCTCGGCCTCACAAGGAGCCCGCCTTGAGCTCGACCCTCGTCACCCCGGCCGCCGTACAGGCCCACCGGGACCCCAATGTGCGGCGCTGGCTGACCGCCTACACGTGCTCCATGCTCGGCGACAGCGTGTACTACCTGGCGCTGTCCTGGGCGGCCGTACGGGCCGGGACCGCG
The DNA here is from genome assembly GCF_049222185.1 of Streptomyces sp. LaBMicrA B280. Taxonomy (NCBI): domain Bacteria; kingdom Bacillati; phylum Actinomycetota; class Actinomycetes; order Kitasatosporales; family Streptomycetaceae; genus Streptomyces; species Streptomyces sp. LaBMicrA B280. The sequence continues at coordinate 57,402 of NZ_JBMJCT010000020.1, forward strand.
GCGCAGGCCGGTCTGGTGATGTCGGCGAGCGCGCTGCCCCGGGCGGTGCTGATGCTCGGCGGGGGAGTGATCGCCGACCGGCTCGGGCCCCGGCGGGTCGTCATCGGCAGCGACGCCCTGCGCTGTGCCGCCGTCCTCGCGGTGGCCGCCCTGCTGTACCTCACCAGTCCCGGCCTCTGGCCGCTCGCCCTGCTCGCGCTGGTCTTCGGCACCGTGGACGCCGTGTTCGTGCCCGCCGTGGGCGCCCTGCCCGCCCGGGTCACCGGCAAGGACCAGCTGGCCCGCGTCCAGGGCATGCGCGGCCTGGCCATCCGCTTCGCGAGCGTGGTCGGCGCCCCGCTCGGCGGCCTCGGCGTGGCCGTCGGCGGCGCCGCCGCGGCCTTCGCCCTCGCCGGAGCGCTGATCGCCGTGTCCGTGCCGTTGCTGCTCTCGGTGCGGATACGGGAGCTGCCGGGCGACCGGACGGACGGCCCCCGCGCCACCGCCCGGGCCGACCTCGCCGCCGGGCTGCGCTACATCCGCGGCCACCGCGTCCTCGCCCCGCTGATGCTCGCCATCGCCCTCGGCGACCTGGGCTTCGTCGGCCCGCTCAATGTCGGCCTCACCCTGCTCGCGGACCATCGCGGCTGGGGCGCCGCGGGGATGGGCTGGGTGCTCGCCGGGTTCGGCGTGGGGGCCGGCGCGGCCTCGCTGCTGCTCACCCTGCGGGGACGGCTGCCGCGCGCCGGGCTGGTCGCCGGGGTCACCATCGTCGGCGGATCCCTGGCCATCGGCGCCCTCGCCTACGCGCCCGGCCTCTGGGCGGCCGTCGGCACCGCCCTGCTCGTCGGCCTGCTGACCGGCCTCAGCGGCGCCATGTGCGGCGCCCTGCTCCAGACCCAGGCCGACCCCGCCTACCTCGGCCGGGTCACCGCCGTCTCCAGCCTGATCAGCCTCGGCTTCACCCCGCTGAGCATGCCCCTCGCCGCCGCCGCGATCGGCACCTGGGGGCTCGGCCCGGTCTACCTGGTCAGCGCCTCCGTGTGCGCCCTCGGCGGGGTCGTCGCCCTCGTCGTACCGGCCCTGCGCCGCGCGGAACTGCCCGTCTGAGGCCCATGACCGCACGCCCGGGTTCCATGCCCCCCGGCGTTCATCCCTTCGGCTGAACCAGCTGCACCAGATTGCCGCACGTGTCGTCGAACACCGCCGCCAGTACCGGCCCCTGCTCCCGCGGACCATGGGGGAAGCGGACCCCCAAGCCGCTCAGGCGCCGGTGCTCGGCGGCGAGGTCGTCCACCGAGAAGACGATGCAGGGGATGCCCGCCTCGTACAGCGCGTGGCGGTAGGACTCGGCGATGGGGCCCTGGCCGGGCTCCAGGAGCAGCTGGAGGTCGGGCTGGGCGCCCTCGGGCGCGCCGACGGTCACGAAGAGGACGCCGTCCCCGAGATCCATACGGGTGCGCGTCTCGAAGCCGAGGACGTCCGTGTAGAAGGCGTGCGCCCGCGCCACGTCGTCCACGTACACCCCGGTCATCGCGACCTTGATCACGGCCGGTCTCCCTGGTCAGAACCCCAGCTGCTTGGAGGAGTGCAGCTTGTCGATGGCGTCCGCCTCGCCCTCCAGCTCCACCCGCGCCGCCCGGTCCCGGCCGAACGCGAACAGCAGCAGCTCGGACGGCTCCCCGGTGGCCGTGACCACGGGGACGCCCTTGTGCGCCACCACGGTCTGTCCGTCGGGGCGGCGCAGCACCAGACCCGTCGGCACCCCGCGTCCCAGCAGCCGCGCCGTGCGCTCCAGACGCGACCACAGCGCGTCCTGGAACACCGGGTCAAGCTCCCGCGCGCTCCAGTCCGGCTGCGCCCGGCGCACGTCCTCGGTGTGCACGTAGAACTCCACCGTGTTCGCGGCCTCGTCCACCTGCTTGACCTGGAACGGCGAGAACCGCGGCGGGCCCGTGCGGATCAGCTGGATCAGTTCCTCGTACGGCTTCGCGGTGTACTCCGCCGTCACCCTCTCCAGGCGCGGGGCGAGCTGCTTGATCAGCGAGCCCCCGGCCGCGTCCGGGCGGCGCTCGCGCACGATCACATGCGCGGCGAGGTCCCGGGTCCGCCAGCCCTCGCAGAGAGTCGGCGCGTCCGGGCCCACGGTTTCCAAGAGGTCGGCGAACAGGAGCCGTTCACGCTTGGCGAAGGTCGACATGGGGTCAGCCTACGACCCGCCGCCGGTCCGCGCAGTGGACACCCGCCCGGAGTTGTCAGTGGCGCGCGGCACAATGGCACCTATGACCAGTACGCCCGGCACCCCCCGGCCCAGCAGCCTCGACCCGGAGATCGCCGCCCGCCTCAAGCGCGGCGCCGACGGCCTCCTGCCCGCCATCGCCCAGCAGCACGACACCGGAGAGGTGCTCATGCTCGGCTGGATGGACGACGAGGCGCTGCACCGGACCCTGACCACCGGCCGCTGCACCTACTGGTCGCGCAGCCGCCAGGAGTACTGGGTCAAGGGCGACACCTCCGGCCACGTCCAATGGGTGAAGTCGGTCGCGCTGGACTGCGACGCCGACACCGTGCTGGTCCAGGTCGACCAGGAGGGCGCCGCCTGCCACACCGGCGCGCGCACCTGCTTCGACGAGGACGTGCTCCTCAAGGACGCCGGTCTCCCGTCCGGCGCGGACCAGTGAGGCCCGCCGCCATGGACCTGGAGACCTTCCGCAAGCTCGCCGCCGACCGGCGTGTCATCCCGGTCACCCGCAAGCTGCTCGCCGACGGCGACACCCCGGTGGCCCTCTACCGCAAGCTGGCCGGTGAACGCCCCGGGACCTTCCTGCTGGAGTCCGCGGAGAACGGCCGCTCCTGGTCGCGCTACTCCTTCGTGGGCGTGCGCAGCGCCGCCACCCTCACCGCCCGGGACGGCGCGGCCCACTGGCTCGGCACCCCGCCCGTCGGTGTCCCCGTCGACGGCGACCCCCTCACGGCCCTGCGCGCCACCCTCCAGGCCCTGCACACCCCGCACACCGAGGGCCTGCCCCCGTTCACCGGCGGCATGGTCGGCTACCTCGGCTACGACATCGTGCGCCGCCTGGAGAAGATCGGCCCCGGCGAGCGCGACGATCTGCGGCTCCCCGAGCTGACCATGCTCCTGACCAGCGACCTCGCCGTCATGGACCACTGGGAGGGCTCGGTCCTGCTGATCGCCAACGCGATCAACCACAACGACCTGGACACCGGCGTGGACGAGGCGTACCACGACGCGGTGGCCCGCCTCGACGCCATGGAGGCCGACCTCACCCGCGCCGTGGCCCAGCCCCCGGCCGTGCTGCCGCCCTCCGAGCTGCCCGAGTACACCGCGCTGTGGGGCGGCCCCGACTTCCGGCGCGCCGTGGAGGACGTCAAGGAGCGCATCCGCGCGGGCGAGGCCTTCCAGGTCGTCCCCTCCCAGCGCTTCGAGACCCCGTGCACGGCGAGCGCCCTGGACGTCTACCGGGTGCTGCGGGCCACCAACCCCTCGCCGTACATGTACCTGTTCCGCTTCGACGGCTTCGATGTCGTCGGCTCGTCCCCCGAGGCCCTGGTCAAGGTCGAGGACGGGCGGGCCATGGTCCACCCCATCGCCGGCACCCGGCACCGCGGCGCCACCCCGCGCGAGGACCAGGCGCTCGCCGAGGAGCTGCTCGCCGACCCCAAGGAGCGCGCCGAGCACCTCATGCTGGTCGACCTCGGGCGCAATGACCTCGGACGGGTCTGCGAGCCCGGCTCGGTCGAGGTGGTCGACTTCATGTCCGTCGAGCGCTACTCGCACGTGATGCACATCGTCTCCACCGTCACCGGACGGGTCGCCGACGGCCGCACCGCCTTCGACGTGCTCACCGCCTGCTTCCCGGCCGGCACCCTCTCCGGCGCCCCCAAGCCCCGCGCGATGCAGATCATCGACGAACTCGAACCGTCCCGGCGCGGTCTGTACGGCGGCTGTGTCGGCTACCTCGACTTCGCGGGCGACTCCGACACCGCGATCGCCATCCGTACCGCCCTGCTGCGCGACGGCACCGCGTATGTGCAGGCCGGGGCGGGCATCGTCGCCGACTCCGACCCGGTCGCCGAGGACCAGGAGTGCCGCAACAAGGCCGCGGCGGTGCTGCGGGCGGTGCACACGGCCAACCGGCTCGGCGAATAGGGCGCGTCTCACGGAACCCCGGGTGACGCTTCGCCCGGGGTCCAGGCGATAGTGGAGTACGTGACTGCCGTTCCTCACCCCCGTTCCGAAGCCGCCGAGCCCGCCCGCTCCGGCCGCCGGAGCCTCGCCGTGGCCCTCCTGTTCGGCGCGCTCGGCGCGGCCGTGGCGCTGCTCGCCAGCCGGCAGCGCTGGGCGGAGGGCACCGCGTCGGTGGCCGGCGGCGCGTTCCCGCTCACCGCGAAGGGCAGCGATGTCACGGGCGTGCCCGCGGCCCTCGCCATAGTGGGCCTCGCCGCGCTCGTCGCCGTCTTCGCCGTCCGCCGGGCCGGCCGCTTCCTCGTCTCCGGGCTGCTCGCGCTGTCCGGCGCGGGCATCATGGCCGCCGCCCTGGTCTCCGCCTCCGACAGCACCGCGCTGGACGAGAAGGCCGCCCAGGCCAGCGGCGACACCACCGCCACGGTCGCGGCGCTCAGCCACACCGGCTGGCCCTACGTGGCGGCCGCCGGCGGTCTGCTGATCCTGCTCGCGGGGCTGCTCGCGCTGCGCTTCGGCAGCGGCTGGCCCGCCATGTCCGGGCGCTACGAGCGCGGCACCGACCGCCCCCGCAGGACGGCCAGGCCGGTGGATCCGGAGCGCCCCGAGGAGATCTGGAAGGCCCTGGACCGGGGCGAGGACCCCACCGGCGCCTGACCCCCGCGCGGATGTGGCGAACCAGACGCCACCCCCGCGTCCGGCACGCGTAGGCGTACGGGACAATGGACGGCGAGCGTCCGGCTTGACGGGCGGGCTCGGAGCCGTACGACACGTACGTCGCTCTTCTGGGACACGTACACAGCAACGAGGAGCACAGACATGGCGGGCAGCAACCACGGTCACACCCCAGCCGCCTGGACCGGAGTCATCATTTCCTTCATCGGCTTCCTGGTCGCCGGCGCCTTCATGGTGATGTCCAACGCCATCGGCTTCTGGGCCGGCATGGCCCTCATCATCGGCGGCGCGGTCGTCGGCGGCATCATGAAGCTCATGGGCCTCGGCAACAACCAGAAGCCCCTCGCGATGGTCGGCGGTGCGCCCCTCGCCGCGCGCGAGCCCGTCGCGGTGGAGAGCTGAGCGGCCGAGCACGGCACCTCTTCGCGGAGGGCGGCCCGGTGTCCCTGACGGACCCGGCCGCCCTTTCGCGTGTGCCGGGCCCCGGCGCACGCCCCCGCGCGCACGGCCGCCGCGTCGGCGAGAATGCCTGACGTGACCGCCGCCGACCGACCGGCCCCGCCCGCCGCGTCCTTCCCCGCTGCCCGGACCGACCTTTGGCCGGACACCGCCCGCCCCCGTCCTTCATCCCCGGACGCCCGGGACCTGCCCTGGGCACCCGGCACCCGGGCCCTGCCCTCAGTGCCCGGTGCCCAGGGACCGCCCCCGGCGCCCCTGTGGCGGCGCCTTTCCACCCCCGCCGGTGTGCTCGCGGCCGTCGCCGGTGCCTTCGCCTATGTCGGCATCGTCGATCCGAACCATCCCGGCCACTACCCGGTCTGCCCCCTCTACCGGTTCACCGGCCTGTACTGCCCCGGCTGCGGCGGACTGCGCAGCGCGCACGCGTTCGTGCACGGGGACCTGCCGGCCGCGCTGCACGACAACGCGCCCGCGGTGGCCGGCTACTTCCTCTTCGCGGTGCTGTGGGCGGTCTGGGCCGCACGGGCGTGGCGCGGCCGGCCCGCGCGGCTCGAACTCGGCAACGCCGAGATGTGGGTCATCGGCACGCTGCTGCTGGTGTTCACCGTGGTGCGCAATCTGCCGTTCGGCGCCTGGCTGCACCCCTGACCTGCGGCGCCGATGTCCAAGGAGTGAAACCGGCGTCCACCGGATGCGAGGCCGGGGCCCTGCTCCGGATACCATCGAGTGACCAAGGGTTTTCACAACCTGAAGGAACTGAAGGAACCAACCGTCTGAAAGGGGGCCGCTCGCGTGAGTGTGCTCGACGAGATCATCGACGGAGTCCGTGCCGACCTCGCGGAGCGGCAGGCACGCGTCAGCCTCGACGAGCTCAAGGAGCGCGCGGCCAAAGCACCCGCCGCCAAGGACGGGGTGGCCGCGCTCCGGGGCGACGGCGTCAAGGTGATCTGCGAGGTCAAGCGCTCCAGCCCCTCCAAGGGCGCGCTGGCCGCGATCGCCGACCCGGCCGGGCTGGCCGCGGACTACGAGGCGGGCGGTGCCGCCGTCATCTCCGTCCTCACCGAACAGCGCCGCTTCGGCGGCTCCCTCGCCGACCTGGAGGCCGTCCGCGCCCGCGTGGACATCCCGGTGCTGCGCAAGGACTTCATCGTCACCTCGTACCAGCTGTGGGAGGCCCGCGCGTACGGCGCCGACCTCGCCCTGCTGATCGTGGCCGCCCTGGAGCAGCCGGCCCTGGAGTCCCTGATCGAGCGCGCCGTCTCCATCGGTCTCACCCCGCTGGTCGAGGTGCACGACGAGGACGAGGTCGAGCGCGCCGTGGCCGCGGGCGCCCGGATCATCGGTGTCAACGCGCGCAACCTCAAGTCCCTCGAGGTCGACCGCGGCACCTTCGAGCGGGTCGCCCCGGAGATCCCCGAGGGCATCGTCAAGGTCGCCGAGTCCGGTGTGCGCGGTCCGCACGACCTGATCGCCTACGCCAACGCCGGCGCCGACGCCGTCCTGGTGGGCGAGTCCCTGGTCACCGGCCGCGACCCGAGGACCGCCGTCTCCGACATGGTCGCCGCGGGCGAGCACCCCGCGCTGCGGCACGGCCGCGACTGAGCCCCCGCTAGGCTGACCCCGATGACTGCGACCATGACGACCGCGGACCGCTACGCGCGCCTCGCCCGCGGCTGCCGCCCCCGCGGCTGCCGCGCGCCCGCGCCCGCGGCTGCCGCCCCCGCGGCTGCCGCGCGCCCGCGCGCCGCGTCCACGGCCGCCGGGTCCGCTACGTCATCGGCGACGAACCGGGGCAAGTGAACGGCATGCGATGGCACCGCGCCCCGAAGGGGCGCGGGCAGAGTTGAATCCGCGGCTCCGCCGCGCGGGCGCGAGCGGTCACTGACTGCCCGTAGCCGACGGACAACTCCCCGCCCCCACGGCGCACCGTGTCTTTTCACACGCACTCACCGTGAGGTACTGGCATGCCCAGCAACTACTTCTTCCCCGACCCGGAGGGTCAGGTCCCCAGCTCCGAGGGCTACTTCGGAGCGTTCGGCGGCAAGTTCATCCCGGAGGCCCTCGTCGCCGCCGTGGACGAGGTCGCCGTCGAGTACGACAAGGCCAAGCAGGACCCCGAGTTCGCCCGCGAACTGGACGACCTGATGGTCAACTACACCGGCCGCCCCTCTGCGCTCACCGAGGTGCCCCGGTTCGCCGAACACGCCGGTGGCGCACGGGTGTTCCTCAAGCGCGAGGACCTGAACCACACCGGCTCGCACAAGATCAACAACGTGCTCGGCCAGGCGCTGCTCACCAAGCGCATGGGCAAGACCCGCGTCATCGCCGAGACCGGCGCGGGCCAGCACGGCGTGGCCACCGCCACCGCCTGCGCCCTGTTCGGCCTCGACTGCACCATCTACATGGGCGAGATCGACACCGAGCGCCAGGCCCTGAACGTGGCCCGGATGCGGATGCTCGGCGCCGAGGTGGTCGCCGTGAAGTCCGGCAGCCGCACCCTCAAGGACGCCATCAACGAGGCGTTCCGGGACTGGGTCGCCAACGTCGACCGCACCCACTACCTGTTCGGCACCGTCGCCGGGCCGCACCCCTTCCCGGCCATGGTCCGCGACTTCCACCGGGTCATCGGCGTCGAGGCCCGCCGCCAGATCCTGGAGCGCGCCGGACGCCTGCCCGACGCGGCCGTCGCCTGCGTCGGCGGCGGCTCCAACGCCATCGGCCTCTTCCACGCCTTCGTGCCCGACGAGGGCGTCCGCCTCATCGGCTGCGAGCCGGCGGGCCACGGCCTCGACACCGGCGAGCACGCGGCCACCCTGACCGCGGGCGAGCCCGGCATCCTGCACGGCTCCCGCTCCTACGTCCTCCAGGACGAGGAGGGCCAGATCACCGAGCCGTACTCGATCTCGGCCGGTCTGGACTACCCCGGCATCGGACCCGAGCACGCCTACCTCAAGGACTCGGGCCGCGGCGAGTACCGCGCGGTCACCGACGACGCCGCGATGCAGGCCCTGCGCCTGCTGTCGCGCACCGAGGGCATCATCCCGGCCATCGAGAGCGCGCACGCCCTCGCGGGCGCCCTGGACGTCGGCAGGGAACTGGGCCCGGACGGGCTGATCGTCGTCAACCTCTCCGGTCGTGGCGACAAGGACATGGACACCGCGGCCCGCTACTTCGGGCTGTACGACACCGACGCCGAGGTGGCCGCGGACGCCGCCGCCACCGCCGAGATCGAGGGGGACGCCAAGTGAGCGGGAACATCCAGCTGTTGACGGACACCCTCGCCGCCGCCAAGGCCGAGAGCCGGGCCGCGCTCATCGCCTACCTCCCGGCCGGGTTCCCGACCGTGGACGGCGGCATCGAGGCGATCAAGGCCGTGTTCGACGGCGGCGCCGACGTGGTCGAGGTGGGCCTGCCGCACAGCGACCCGGTCCTGGACGGCCCGGTCATCCAGACCGCCGACGACATCGCCCTGCGCGGCGGCGTCAAGATCGCGGACGTGATGCGCACGGTGCGCGAGGCCCACGCGGCCACCGGCAAGCCCGTGCTCGTGATGACGTACTGGAACCCCATCGACCGCTACGGCGTCGAGCGCTTCACCGCCGAACTGGCCGAGGCGGGCGGTGCGGGCTGCATCCTGCCCGACCTGCCGGTGCAGGAGTCGGCGCTGTGGCGGGCGCACGCCGACAAGCACGGCCTCGCCACGGTCTTCGTGGTGGCGCCGAGCAGCAGGGACGCGCGGCTCGCCGAGATCACCGCGGTGGGCAGCGGCTTCGTCTACGCCGCCTCGCTCATGGGCGTCACCGGCACCCGTGAGTCCGTCGGCGCGCAGGCCCAGGACCTGGTGCAGCGCACCCGGGTCACCCGCGCCGAGCTGCCCGTGTGCGTCGGCCTCGGCGTCTCCAACGCGGTCCAGGCCGCCGAGGTCGCCACCTTCGCCGACGGTGTGATCGTCGGTTCGGCCTTCGTCAAGCGGATGCTGGACGCCCCGGACCACGCGTCCGGCCTCGCGGCGGTGCGCGAACTGGCCGGGGACCTGGCGAAGGGCGTACGCGGCCAGGCGTGACCCGCGGACCGTCGCGGATCGCCGTGGATCGTCGCGGAGCGGCCGGCGCTCGCCGGTCGTCGTGCGGCGCGTCATGTATCGGGCATTTTGGTCACTCGAACGGGTGGACCTCGGGTCGGGGAGGCGCGCTGCGCCTCCCCGGTTCGTTCTGGGGGTGTGAGCGAGAACAACCGTGACGGAAAGCGGACCGCCCGCCAGCGGCTGGCGGCCGAACGCGAGAAGCAGAAGTCCGCGGAGAAGCGGCGGCGGTCGCTGATCGTGGGCGCCAGCGTCGCCTGTGTCCTGGCCCTCGCGGCGGTGATCGGCGTGATCGCCGCGAACGCGGGCAAGAACAAGGCGAGCGGCGACGCGGGCCCGGTCGTGGCGCCCTCCGGGGCGCAGGGCAAGGACGGTCTCGCGATCCCGGTCGGCAAGGACGGCGCGAAGTCGACGCTCACCATCTGGGAGGACTTCCGCTGCCCCGCCTGCCAGGCCTTCGAGGCGGCGTACCGGCCCACCCTCCATGAGCTGGTCGACGCGGGCAAGCTCCGCATCGAGTACCACCTGGTCCGGCTGATCGACGGCAATCTCGGCGGCACCGGCTCGCTGCGCGCGGCCAACGCGGCGGCGTGCGCCCAGGACGCCGGGAAGTTCCGCGATTTCCACGACACGCTGTACTCGAACCAGCCCAAGGAGACCGACGACGCCTTCGCGAGCAACGCCAAGCTGATCACGCTGGCGGGCAAGGTCGGCGGCCTGGACACACCGGCGTTCCGGAAGTGTGTCGACGCGGGGACGCACGACAGCTGGGTGAACCGCTCGCAGAAGGCGTTCCAGAGCGGAAACTTCGGCGGCACGCCCACGGTGCTGCTCGGCGGCAAGAACATCTACCAGGACCAGACGATGTCCCCGGCCAAGCTGAAGCAGATGGTCGAGTCGGCGGACCGGGGGTAGCGGGCCGGGGGCAGGTGAATCTCATGTCCCTGTTACGGACCCGTAGCCAGGCGGCTTGGTGTCCCCGGGGCCCGGCACGGTAGCGTCGGACTTGCCATGGAACTTGCCTACATTCCCAGTCCGTCCCGCGGGGTGCTGTACCTCGGCCCCATTCCGCTGCGCGGCTACGCCTTCTGCATCATCATCGGCGTCTTCATCGCCGTCTGGCTCGGCAACCGGCGCTGGGTCGCCCGTGGCGGGCAGTCCGGCACGGTCGCCGACATCGCGGTGTGGGCCGTGCCGTTCGGCCTGGTCGGCGGCCGGCTCTACCACGTGATCACGGACTATGAGCTGTACTTCAGCCCCGGCCGTGACTGGGTGGACGCCTTCAAGGTGTGGCAGGGCGGTCTGGGCATCTGGGGCGCGATCGCGCTCGGGGCGCTGGGCGCGTGGATCGGGGCGCGGCGCCGGGGCATCCCGATGCCGGCGTACGCCGACGCGGTGGCGCCCGGTATCGCCCTGGCGCAGGCCATGGGGCGCTGGGGCAACTGGTTCAACCAGGAGCTGTACGGCAGGGAGACCCACCTGCCCTGGGCGCTGCACATCACGTCCTCCGAGGGCGGCCGGGTGCCGGGGTACTACCACCCGACCTTCCTCTACGAGTCCCTGTGGTGCATCGGCGTCGCCTTCCTGGTGATGTGGGCCGACCGCCGCTTCAAGCTGGGCCATGGCCGGGCGTTCGCCCTCTACGTCGCCGCGTACTGCGTGGGCCGCGGCTGGATCGAGTACATGCGGGTGGACGACGCCCACCACATCCTCGGCCTGCGCCTCAACGACTGGACGGCGCTGGTCGTCTTCCTCCTGGCGGTCACCTACATGATCGTCTCGGCCCGCCTCCGCCCGGGCCGCGAGGAGGTCGTGGAACCCCTCGCCTCCGGCGGTTCGGCGGAGGGTACGGTCGCCTCCGGCGGTTCGGCGGAGGGCACGGAGACGGACACCGGGGCCGGGAAGCCCGCCGCGTCGGAGCCGGGGGCCGAACCGGCCGACGAGCCGGAGCCGAAGGCGCCTGCCGAGAAGACCGAGTCGGCGACGAAGAAGAGCTGACGACGGCCCGTACGACCCCGAGGGCGCCCGGATCACCCCGGGCGCCCTCGGTGTTTGCGGCACCGGGGCGCGGCCGATCACCCCACGGGCGTGGCCGCTCACCGCACCCGCTCGCATCCCCGCTCACCTCTGTGCGGCGCCCCTTCCCCCCCCGGCGCGACGGTGCCTCGCCACGGCGGTGGTGATCGGCGGTGTCCCGTCGGCCCCGGCCCCCACCAGGAGCCCTCATCTCCGCCGGGCCAGTGACAGGGTGCGGTGGGCCGTGGCCACCACGGCCGCGTCGATGAAGCGGCCGTCGGGGAGGGCCTGGGCGCCGGGTTCGGTGGTGGCGGCTTTGAGGATGGTCTCGGCGTGGTCCAGTTCGGCGGGGGTGGGCAGGTAGGCGCGCTCGATGACCGGGAGCTGGCGGGGGTGGATCGCGGCCCGGCCGAGGAAGCCCAGGGCGCGGCCATGGGCGCAGGAGGCGGCCAGCCCGTCGAGGTCGCGGATGTCGGGGTGCACGGTCTGCGCCGGTGGGGGCAGCCCCGCGGCGCGCGCGGCGACGATCACCCGGGAGCGCGGCCAGTCAAGCCCCGACTCGGCCCGTACCCCGAGGTCCGCCCGCAGGTCCGCCTCCCCGAGGGAGATGCCCCGCAGCGAAGGATGCGCGCCCGCGATGGCGTACGCGTGCTCGACGGCCAGCGCCGACTCCAGCAGCGCGTACAGCGGGAACGGAACGGCGGCGGCCACCCGGCGCACCTCCGAGGGGCCGGTCACCTTCGGCAGCCGTAGCCCCGACAGCCCGCGCAGCCCCCGCAGCGCGGCCAGGTCCGCGCTCGCCCACGGGGTGTCCAGGGCGTTCATCCGCACATGCACCGGCACCGGATGCGCCGCCGTCAGCAGGTCCGCCGTGGCGGCGCGCGCGTACTCCTTGCGGTCCGGCGCCACCGCGTCCTCCAGGTCGATCACCACCACGTCCGCGCCCGCCACCAGCGCCTTGGCGACCACCTGGGGCCGGTCCCCGGGAACGTACAGCCAGGTCAGCGGGGTCACAGGGCGCCCTCCGCGCGCAGGGCGGCGATATCGGAAGGGGCGAGGCCCAGCTCGGTGAGGACCGCGTCGGTGTCCGCGCCGTGCGGCCGCCCGGCCCAGCGGATCGCGCCGGGCGTGGCGGACAGCCGGAACAGCACGTTCTGCAGGCGCAGCGGACCCAGCTCCGGATCCGGCACGGTCGTCACCGTGTTCAGCGCCTGGTACTGGGGATCCTCGAACACGTCCCGCACATCCTGCACCGGTGCCACCGCCGCCTCCGCCTTCTCGAACGCCGCGAGGACCTCCGTACGGGTGCGGCCGGCGATCCAGGAGCCGACCGCCGCGTCCAGCACCTCCGCGTGCGCGGCCCGCTCCACGCCCGTCGCGAACCACGGCTCCTCGATCAGCTCCGGCCGCCCCACCAGCCGCATCACCCGCTCCGCCACCGACTGCGCGGACGTGGAGACGGCCACCCAGGTGCCGTCGGCGGTGCGATACGTGTTGCGCGGGGCGTTGTTCGCGGACCGGTTGCCGGTGCGTTCCTGGACGTACCCGAGCTGGTCGTACCAGGTGGGGTGCGGCCCGAGCACGGACAGGATCGGCTCGATGATCGCCATGTCCACGACCTGCCCGGTGCCGGTGCGCTCCCGCGCGGCCAGCGCCGTGAGCACGGCGTACGCGGTGGTCAGGCCCGCGACCGAGTCGGCGAGCCCGAAGGGCGGCAGCACCGGCGGCGCGTCCGGCTCCCCGGTGAGCGCGGCGAAGCCGCTCATCGCCTCCGCGAGGGTGCCGAACCCGGGCCGGTGCGCATACGGCCCGAACTGCCCGAACGCGGTGACCCGGGCGAGCACCAGGCGCGGGTTGGCCGCGGACAGCTCCGCCCAGCCCAGGTCCCATCTCTCCAGCGTCCCGGGGCGGAAGTTCTCGATCACGACATCGGCGGTGGCGGCGAGCCGCAGCAGGGTCGCGCGGCCGCCCGGCCGGGACAGGTCCAGGGTGATCGCCCGCTTGTTGCGGCCGAGCACCTTCCACCACAGGCCGACCCCGCCCTTCGCCGGACCGTGCCCCCGGGACGGATCGGGGCGCCCCGGATGCTCGACCTTGATCACCTCGGCGCCGAAGTCGCCGAGCAGCGTCGCGGCCATGGGTCCGGCGAAGAGCGTCGCCAGATCCAGCACCCGCACCCCCTCCAGCGCCCCGGCGCGCGCCGTCGTACCCCCGCTCGCCCCTTCTCCCGCGCCCCCGCTCATGCGGTGAACCGGGCGTCGATCTCCGGGCGGTACGGCATCGACGCCGACGCCCCGGCCCGCTCGACCGAGAGGGAGGCCGCGGCGGCGGCCCAGGACAGGGCCTCCCGTACGGGTTTCTCCTCGGCGAGGGCCACCGCGAGCGCCCCGGTGAAGGTGTCGCCCGCGCCCGTGCTGTCCACGGCCTCGACCCGGGGCGCGGGCACCACCAGTGGCTCGGCGTCCCGGGAGACGTACAGACAGCCGGTGGCGCCCAGGGTGACCACCGCGCGCGGCACCAGTTCGAGCAGCGCGGTGGCGGCCTCGCGCGGGTCGGTGCGGCCGGTGAGGGTGATCGCCTCGTACTGGTTGGGCACCAACAGGTCGGTGGCGGCGAGGAGTTCGGGCGGCAGCGGTTGGACGGGGGAGGGGGTGAGGATCGTCCGGACCCCGTGCCGGTGCGCGGCGGCGGCGCCCGCGACCACCGCGGCCAGCGGGATCTCCAGCTGGAGGAGCAGGGTGTCGGCGGAGGCGATCAGGCCCTCGTCGCCGGGCGAGAGATGGTCGACGGTGCCGTTGGCGCCCGGGACGACGACGATGGAGTTGCCGCCCTCGTCGTCCACCACGATGTGCGCGGTGCCGGAGGGGCCCTCGACCGTGCGCAGGAAGTCGGTGTCCACACCGGAGTGTTCGAGGGTCTCGCGCAGCCGGGTCCCGGCCGTGTCGTTGCCCACCGCGCCGATCATCGAGACGGTGGCGCCGGCCCGCGCGGCGGCGATCGCCTGGTTGGCGCCCTTGCCGCCGGGGATCGTACGGAACTCCCGGCCGGTCACCGTCTCGCCGCGCTGCGGGGCCTTGGCGACGAAGGCGACGAGGTCCATGTTCGTGCTGCCGAGGACGGCGATATGGGTCATGGGCGGTTCGCCTCCAGGTGGGTGAGGTGGGCGAGGGTGTCGAAGCCGGTGCCGTCGAAGTCGGCGACGGTGGTGGCGAGCCGGTTCTTCAGCGGGGCCCGCCAGTGCTCGGGGAGCGCGGCGGGGGAGCCCGCGAGCAGCCCGGCGACGCTGCCCGCGCTCGCGCCGACCGAGTCGGTGTCCAGGCCGCCCGCCACCGCCCGCCGGATCGAGCCGGTGAAGTCGCCGTCCGCGTGGGTGAGCGCGGCGGCCAGCAGGGCGGTGTTGGGCAGGGCGTGCACCCAGTGGTGGGTGGGGGAGTAGCGGGCGTGGAGTTCGTCCACCACGGTGTCGAAGTCCTCGTGTCCTGCGGCCAGTCGGACGGCGTGGTCGACGGCACCGGCCAGCCGGGAGCGGTGCGGGACGACCGAACGGCCCACCCGCAGACAGGTGTGCACGTCGTGGTCTCCGGTGGCGGCCGCGGCGAGGGTGGCGGCGGTGAACATGGCCGCGTAGACGCCGTTGGCCGTATGGGTCAACACGGCGTCCCGGTAAGCCTGTTCGGCCGCCGCGCCCGGGTCGCCCGGGTTGGTCCAGCCGTGGACGTCGGCGCGGATCAGGGCGCCGATCCACTCCCGGAAGGGGTTGCGGTGGCGGGCGGTGTGCGGGGGCTCCACGCCGCTGAGGAGGTTGCGGTAGGCGAGGCGCTCGGCGGTGAACGTGCGCCCGGGCGGCAGTTCTTCGAGCCACAGCCGGGCGACGTCCGCGGTGCTGAAGCCCTTGCCGTGCCGCTGGAGCAACAGCAGGTTGAGCAGCGGGTAGTTGAGGTCGTCGTCCTCGGGCATGCCGTCGATGTTCTCGGCGAGCGAGGTGGCGGCCGAGCGGCGGTTCCACGGGTGGGCGTCGAGCAGTTCGGCGGGCACCCCCCGGGCGGTGAAGTAGCCCGTCAGCGGCCAGTTGCCGCTCGCCCGGGCGAGGGCGCGCACGGCGTCCAGGGGCAGCTTCTCGACCGGCTTGCCCAGCAGGCAGCCGACGGCCCGGCCCAGCCAGGACGCCTCGAACGCGAGCGGTCCCGGCGTCCCGGCGAGCCGCGCGGTGGGCCAGTCGGGGCAGGCGGCCCGGATCGCGGCCAGCTCGGTCGGCTCGTCGTCGGCCAACCGGCTGGGCAGATCGGCCAGTTCGTCCAGTAGGTCCTCGGCGAGCAGCCGCAGATAGCGGGAGACGCGGTGCGGGGAGGCGCCCGCGCGGTCCGGGGCGTCCGGGCCGCCCGCCGCGCGCCAGCGCTCCTCGATCCGGGACGGCTCGCGGCCGTCGAGACGGGCCTGGCGCAGTTCGTGCCCGAGCAGGTCCTCGGGCTGGACCCAGGTCAACCGGAGCACGGCGCGCCTCCCCGGCCGGAGCGGGACGCCTCGCCGGGGTCCGGCGTGCCGCCCAGGGCCGCGAAGGCCAGTTCATGGGCGCGGCGCCGGCCGCGGTCGAGGGCGAACACCTCGCGCGTGACCTGGGCGAGCGTCCGGGCCGGCTGCCACAGGTCCAGTCGGCTGGCCTCCGCGACCGGCTTCGCCCACTCCTCGGGCACCGGCGAGCCGAGCGCGCCCGCGAGGGCACCGGCCATGGTGGCGATCGAGTCGCAGTCGCGCCCGTAGTTGACCGAACCGAGCACCGCGTGTCGGTAGTCGCCGCCGGAGATCACCAACATGCCGAGGGCCACGGGGAGTTCCTCGATGGAGTGCAGCCGCGAGGGGCGGCGGGCGCCGAGCGAGGGGGCGCGGTAGTCCGGGCCGACGGTGTCGTACGGCTCGACCGCCGCGCGCAGCGGACCGAGTGCCGAGGCGAAGTCGCTGTGCCGGTACGCCACTTCGCAGACCTTCTCGATCGCCTCCCGGGTGCCGTCCTTGGCCAGCGCCAGACAGGCGGTCACCACCGAGTCCGCCGTCGCGTCCGGCGCGGTGGCGGCGGCGACGGCCGCGGCGAAGACCCCGGCCGCCTCCCGGCCGTACGACGACTGGTGCGCACCGGCGATGTCCAGCGCCTCCGCGTACGCGGCGCGCGGATCGGCCGCGTTGACCAGGCCGACGGGCGCCATGTACATCGCCGCACCGCAGTTGACGATGTTGCCGGTGCCCGCCTCCCGGGGATCCGCGTGGCCGTAGGCGAGCCGGGCCACCAGCCACTTCTCGGCGAGGAAGAGGCGGTGCAGCGGCAGCGCCTCCGCCTCCAGTTCGGGGATCCAGCGGGGGTTGGTCATCAGGTCCGGCACCAGGTGCTCGGCGAGCGCGTAGGCGTCGAGGTGGTCGCGGACGCGGTCGTAGACCCGGACCAGGGCGTGCGTCATCAAGGTGTCGTCGGTGACGTGTCCGTCGCCCTTGTGGTACGGCGCGAGCGGGCGGGCGGTGCGCCAGTCGTCGCCGTGCCAGGGGCCGACGATGCCGTGCACCAGGCCGCCGTGGCGCTCGGTGATCTGGTCGGGGGAGTAGCCCTCGACCGGTCCGCCGAGGGCGTCACCGACGGCGGCGCCGACGAGGGCACCGGTGATCCGTTCGTCCAGATCGGGCTGTCCGGTGCCTTTGGGTTGCTTGGGCGTCATGCCCGAATCATCCTCCTGGGCGGGCCGGTTGCGCGGCTTCCAGGAGTCCGGCGAGTTCCACCAGGTCGGTGCCGGTGAGGCGGGGCAGGGCGCAGCCGGGCAGCACCCGGCAGGCGTCCCGCCAGGTCTCCGGGATCGCGGCGGCGCCGCCGAGCGCGCCGGTGAGGGCGCCCGCGAGGGCGGGGGCGGAGTCGGCGACCCGGGACAGGCAGGCGGCGGCGGGCACGGCCTCGGCGATCCGGCCGCCGGTGGCGGTGGTCAGCGCGAGCGCGACGGGGACGGTCTCGGCGGCGGCGACACCGTAGCTGTAGACGTGATCCACGATCTGGTGTTCGAGGAGCGGTACGAGCGCGAAGGCGGACGCGCCGTCCGCGGCGAGGGTGAGCGCGTGCCGGGCGTTGCGGCCGATCTCGGTGCCGGACGGGAGTTCGGCGAGGGCGGCGGTGACGCAGGCGGCGGTGTCCGCGCCGGTGAGGGCGAGCGAGACGGCCGCCGCCATGGCGCGGGCGCCGTGCACGCCGTCGCCGTCCTGGGTGTAGCGGGCGTCGAACTCGGCGAGGGCGGCGGCGCGTTCGGGGTCCCCGGGGTGGGCCACGGCGAGGGCGCAGGCGCGCACGCAGGCGGCGTCGTCGAAGTAGTGCGGGTTGTCGTGGCCGCTGGCGGGCGGACGCAGACCGGTGGCGAGGTTGCCGAGGCCGGCCCGGACCGAGATGCGGGCGCGCAGCGGCAGTACGGCGGACTCGATCTCCGGCGCGCGGTCCGCGGCGGCGGCGACCTCGCAGGCGACGGCGGACCAGGTGAGGTCGATGGCGGCCCGCACACGGCGGTCACGGCTGAGGTCGCCGAGGGCGTCGTCGGCGCCGGCCCGCAGCACCGCCTCCGCGGCGAAGGCCGCCCATTCGGCGTCGTCGGAGGGGCCGAGGCGGAGCGGTTCGGGGGGTTGGTTGAGGGCGATCGGCACCGGGAGGGTGGTGGTCGCGTTCTGCTCCGCGAAGGTGTCCAGCTCGCGGGTGAGCCGACGGGTCCACTCGGGCAGCCGAGCGGCGCGGTGCCGGGCGGCGGGCCAGCCGGCGGCGTCCCCGGCCGCCAGCCCCAGCAGCATCCCCTCGACGCGTCCGGCCATCACACGGTCCCTTCGGTGCCGGCCCTGGTGGCGCATCCGACCGCGCCCATGACGCCGTCCACCGCGATGCCCGCCTCGGCGGTGAGGACGGGGGCGAGAACGGGAACGGGGACGGCGGTCGGCCGATGGGTCGCCAGGGCGGGCAGGGGCGGGGCCGTCGGTTGGAGTGCGGCTGATGTCGGCTGAGGCGGGGCCGTCGTATCGAGGGCGGCCGGTCCGGGCCGGGGTGGCTCCGTGGGCGGGAGGAGGAGGTCCGCCACCTCCAGCACATGCCGCCCGCCCATCGACGGCAGGCACCTGCCCCGCGCCGGGCCGATCGCGTCCGCCCAGGCCGCCGGGATCGCGGACAGGCCCTGTGTCGCGCCCGACAGCGCGCCCGCCACCGCCGCCGTCGTGTCCGCGTCGCGGCCCATGTTGACGGCGGTCAGGACGGCCTCGCGGAAGTCGCCGTCGGCCGTGGCGTAGGCGCCGAAGGCCAGGGCGACGGCCTCCGGGGCGAGGTCGGTCCAGGGATAGCCGCCGATGACGACCGCGGAGCGGACCGCGCGTTCGCCGCGGTGGGCGACGGCCACCGCGCGGCGCAGCGAACGCGCGGTCCAGGAGTCGTCCGGGATCACCGCGAGGGCCGCGGCGATCACCACCGGGACCGGGGCGCCCGCCATCGCCGCGGCCACCCCCGCCGCGACGGCCTGGCCGCCGTAGATCCCCTCGCCCTCGTGGCTGACGGAGCCGTCGATCGCGACCAGCCGGGCCGCCTCCCCGGGGCGGCCCGCCGCGAACACCCCGAAGGGGGCCGCGCGCATCGCGAGCCCGTCGCTCCAGGCGTGCCGGTGTTGCGCGGAGATCGGCGCCGCGAGGCCCCGGCGCAGATTCTCCAGCGTGCCCCGCTCGCTGAAGCCCGCGCCGCGGAACGCGGCCCGCCCGGTGATCCACTCGTGCCAGGCCGCCTCCGCGTGCGCCGGGGTGAGCGCGGAGCCGTGCCGGGCGAGCAGCAGTCCGGAGAAGAGGGCGTACTCGGTGTCGTCCGTACCCTGCGGCCGGTCCGCGACGAACCCGGTGATACGGCCCCAGCGGGCCCGGATCTCGGAGGGCTTCAGATTCTCCGCGGGGGCGCCGAGCGCGTCCCCGACGGCCAGGCCGAGCAGCGCGCCCCGGGCCCGGGAGCGGGGGCCGGTGAGCTCGCCGGACGCCGGGAGCGGGGGAGTGCAGGCGGTCGATGCCATGGGCGGCCTCCTTCGGCGGGGCCCGTCCGGGCCCGCGGACCCTTTGCGGATGTGTCCCACGACGGGCCGCCGTACGTGCCCCCGAAGGGGTCCTGTCACCCGCTCGGCAACCTGAGCGGTAAACGGCGCGGATGAGCGCAAAAACCGTAAAGCCGCAGGTTAGCCCAGCCTTTCCTTGCTGGCGGCGCGATCACGAACGGCGTAGATTCTGTGGTGTCGAAAAGTAGAACTCGTCCAAAGTTAGCTTTGGCTAAGCTAAACCGGGGAAGAAGACCATGGCGATCATCGAGACCACGGCGGCGCTGCACGAAGCGCACCGCGACAACCACACGCACCGCGATGTCAACGGCGGCTGGCTGCGCCCCGCCGTGTTCGGCGCGATGGACGGCCTGGTCTCCAATCTCGCCCTGATGACCGGCGTGGCCGGTGGCGCCGTCGGCCACCAGACCATCGTCATCACCGGACTCGCGGGCCTCGCCGCCGGTGCCTTCTCCATGGCCGCGGGCGAGTACACCTCCGTCGCCTCCCAGCGCGAGCTGGTCGAGGCCGAGCTGGACGTCGAGCGCCGCGAACTGCGCCGCCACCCCCAGGACGAGGAGGACGAGCTCGCGGCACTCTACGTGGCCCGGGGCGTGGCCCCCGAACTGGCCCGCGAGGTCGCCCGGCAGCTGTCCAAGGACCCCGAGCAGGCCCTGGAGATACACGCCCGCGAGGAACTGGGCATCGACCCGGGCGACCTGCCCTCCCCGCTGGTCGCGGCCGTCTCCTCGTTCGGCTCCTTCGCCCTCGGCGCGCTGCTGCCCCTGCTGCCGTACCTGCTCGGCGCGACCGTCCTGTGGCCCGCCCTGCTGCTGGCGCTGATCGGGCTCTTCGGCTGTGGCGCCGTCGTGGCCAAGGTGACCGCGCGCAGCTGGTGGTTCAGCGGTCTGCGGCAGCTCGCGCTGGGCGGCGCGGCCGCCGGTGTGACGTACGCCCTCGGCGCGCTGTTCGGAACGGCCGTAGGATGACGCGGGCCGGTACTTATACGTGGTGACGAATAAGTAGCCGTTACCCGTTGGTTTCGGATGCATGACCACGGGGCATGAGCCGTAAGCGCTGTGGGCAATGACGCCTGCCGCACCCCTGTGGGGTGGGCCGACGAAGACCCTCCCCGCTCCCTCCGGGCCGATGGTCACCGATCCGACCGATGGTGTCCCAGCGGTCCACCCCCCACGCGTTCGCCGCCACCGCGGCGGCCGGTCGCTCCGTGCGGCACCCGGCCGTCGCGCCATGCGGCACCGGCCGATTCGTGCGGTGACAGGCCGCTTCGCGCGGCCCCAGGCACCCGCCGAGAACCCCTGCGGTGTCCGCATGATGAAACGGAGTATCCGCTTCCCGAGAACCGGGTCATCATGTAACCTGCACGAAATTTCGCCATCTCCGCAGAGGGCCAACGTCGTCCCTCGGCACACGCCACATGCCATATGACGACGACGGGAGAGCCGATGCGTACGCCGCGCCAGCCGTCCCAGCATTCCGAGAACGGCCAGAACTGGTCGTTCATGGATGCTCGCCCTGCTGCGCAGGGTATGTACGACCCCCGCAACGAACACGACGCCTGCGGCGTCGGTTTCGTCGCCACTCTCACCGGCGAGCCCTCCCACACCCTGGTCGAGCAGGCGCTCACCGTGCTGCGCAATCTGGAGCACCGCGGCGCCACCGGCTCCGAGCCGGACTCGGGCGACGGCGCGGGCCTGCTCTCGCAGGTGCCGGACGCCTTCTTCCGCGAGGTGGCCGGATGTGAACTGCCCGCCGCCGGTTCGTACGCCGTCGGCATCGCCTTCCTGCCCGGCGAGGGCACCGAGGACGCCGTCTCGGCGATCGAGACGATCGCCGCCGAGGAGGACCTGACCGTCCTCGGCTGGCGCGAGGTGCCGGTCGCCCCCGAGCTGCTGGGCGCCACCGCCCGCGCCACCATGCCGGTCTTCCGGCAGATCTTCGTGGCCGACGGTTCGAGCGAGGGCATCGCCCTGGACCGCAAGGCGTTCGTGCTGCGCAAGCGCGCCGAGCGCGAGGCGGGCGTCTACTTCCCCTCGCTGTCCGCGCGCACCATCGTCTACAAGGGCATGCTGACCACCGGCCAGCTGGAGCCCTTCTTCCCGGACCTCTCCGACCGCCGCTTCGCCTCCGCGATCGCGCTGGTGCACTCCCGGTTCTCCACGAACACCTTCCCGTCGTGGCCGCTCGCGCACCCGTACCGCTTCATCGCCCACAACGGCGAGATCAACACGGTCAAGGGCAACCGCAACTGGATGCGCGCCCGCGAGTCCCGGCTGGCCTCCGACCTGTTCGGCCCCGCGGAGAAGCTGGACCGGATCTTCCCGGTCTGCACCCCGGACGCCTCCGACTCCGCCTCCTTCGACGAGGTCCTGGAGCTGCTGCACCTCGGCGGCCGCTCGCTGCCGCACTCCGTGCTGATGATGATCCCGGAGGCCTGGGAGAACCACGCCTCCATGGACGCGGCCCGGCGCGCCTTCTACGGCTTCCACGCCACGATGATGGAACCGTGGGACGGCCCCGCCTGCGTCACCTTCACCGACGGCACCCAGGTCGGCGCCGTGCTCGACCGCAACGGTCTGCGCCCCGGCCGCTACTGGGTCACCGACGAGGGCCTGGTCGTCCTCGGCTCCGAGGTCGGCGTCCTCGACATCGACCCCGCCCGGGTCGTGCGCAAGGGCCGCCTCCAGCCCGGCCGGATGTTCCTCGTGGACACCGCCGAGCACCGCATCATCGAGGACGACGAGATCAAGGCCTCGCTCACCGGCGCACAGCCGTACGCCGAGTGGCTGGAGGCCGGCGAGATCGAGCTGGGCGACCTGCCCGAGCGCGAGCACATCGTGCATACCCACGCCTCGGTCACCCGCCGCCAGCAGACCTTCGGCTACACCGAGGAGGAGCTGCGCGTCATCCTCGCCCCGATGGCCCGCACCGGCGCCGAACCGATCGGCTCCATGGGCACCGACTCCCCGATCGCGGCCCTGTCCGAGCGCCCCCGGCTGCTCTTCGACTACTTCACCCAGCTGTTCGCCCAGGTCACCAACCCGCCGCTGGACGCCATCCGCGAGGAGCTGGTCACCTCCCTGCGCAGCGCGCTCGGCCCGCAGGGCAATCTGCTCGACCCGACCGCCGCCTCCTGCCGGTCCGTCCTGCTGCCCTTCCCGGTGATCGACAACGACGAGCTGGCCAAGCTCATCCACATCAACGCCGACGGCGACATGCCCGGCTTCAAGGCCGCGACCCTCTCCGGTCTGTTCCGGGTGAGCGGCGGCGGCGAGTCACTGGCCGCCCGCATCGAGGAGATCTGCGCCGAGGCCGACGCGGCCATCGAGAACGGCGCCCGGCTGATCGTCCTCTCCGACCGGCACTCCGACGCCGAGCACGCCCCGATCCCCTCGCTGCTGCTCACCGCGGCCGTCCACCACCACCTCATCCGCACCAAGCAGCGCACCCACGTGGGCCTGCTGGTCGAGGCCGGTGACGTCCGCGAGGTCCACCATGTCGCCCTGCTGATCGGCTTCGGCGCCGCCGCCGTCAACCCGTACCTGGCGATGGAGTCGGTGGAGGACCTGGTGCGCGCGGGCACCTTCCTCGACGGCGCCGACCCCGAGAAGGCCATCAAGAACCTGATCTACGCCCTCGGCAAGGGCGTCCTGAAGGTCATGTCCAAGATGGGCATCTCCACCGTCGCCTCCTACCGCGGCGCCCAGGTCTTCGAGGCCGTCGGCCTGGACGAGACCTTCGTGGAGAAGTACTTCAACGGCACCGCGACCAAGATCGGCGGCGTCGGCATCGACGTCATCGCCGGCGAGGTCGCCGCCCGCCACGCCAAGGCGTACCCTGCCTCCGGCATCGCCCCGGCGCACCGCGCCCTGGACATCGGCGGCGAGTACCAGTGGCGCCGCGAGGGCGAACCGCACCTGTTCGACCCGGAGACGGTCTTCCGCCTCCAGCACTCCACGCGCACCGCGAGCTACGACATCTTCAAGAAGTACACCTCGCGGGTGAACGAGCAGTCCGAGCGCCTGATGACGCTGCGCGGGCTGTTCGGCTTCGCCTCGGGCCGGGCGCCGATCCCGGTCGAGGAGGTCGAGCCGGTCAGCGAGATCGTCAAGCGGTTCTCGACCGGCGCGATGTCGTACGGCTCCATCTCCAAGGAGGCGCACGAGACCCTCGCCATCGCCATGAACCAGCTGGGCGGCAAGTCCAACACCGGTGAGGGTGGCGAGGACCCGGAGCGCCTGTACGACCCCGCGCGCCGCTCGGCGATCAAGCAGGTCGCCTCCGGCCGCTTCGGCGTCACCTCCGAGTACCTGGTCAACGCGGACGACATCCAGATCAAGATGGCCCAGGGCGCCAAGCCCGGCGAGGGCGGCCAGCTGCCCGGCCACAAGGTCTACCCGTGGGTCGCCAAGACGCGTCACTCGACGCCCGGCGTGGGCCTGATCTCCCCGCCGCCGCACCACGACATCTACTCCATCGAGGATCTCGCCCAGCTGATCCACGACCTCAAGAACGCCAACCCCCGGGCGCGGATCCACGTCAAGCTGGTCTCCGAGGTCGGCGTCGGCACGGTCGCGGCCGGTGTGTCCAAGGCGCACGCGGACGTCGTGCTGATCTCCGGTCACGACGGCGGCACCGGCGCCTCCCCGCTGACCTCCCTCAAGCACGCGGGCGGCCCCTGGGAGCTGGGCCTGGCCGAGACCCAGCAGACGCTGCTGCTCAACGGACTGCGCGACCGGATCGTCGTACAGACCGATGGTCAGCTCAAGACCGGCCGCGACGTGGTCATCGCCGCGCTGCTCGGCGCCGAGGAGTTCGGTTTCGCGACCGCGCCGCTCGTCGTCTCCGGCTGCGTCATGATGCGCGTCTGCCACCTGGACACCTGTCCGGTCGGCATCGCCACCCAGAACCCGGTGCTGCGCGAGCGCTTCGCCGGCAAGGCCGAGCACATCGTGAACTTCTTCCGGTTCATCGCCGAGGAGGTCCGCGAGCTGCTGGCTGAGCTGGGCTTCCGCTCCATCGAGGAGGCCGTCGGCCACGCCGAGGCGCTGGACGTGCGGCGCGCCGTCGACCACTGGAAGGCACAGGGCCTGGAGCTGGCGCCGCTGTTCCATGTGCCGGACCTGCCCGAGGGCGCCGTACGCCACCAGGGGATCACCCAGGACCACGGCCTGGAGAAGGCCCTGGACAACGAGCTGATCAAGCTCGCCGGCGACGCCCTGGCCGCGAACGACGCGACCGAGGCCCAGCCGGTGCGCGCCCAGGTCGCCATCCGCAACATCAACCGCACGGTCGGCACCATGCTCGGCCACGAGGTGACCCGGAAGTTCGGCGGCGCGGGCCTGCCCGAGGACACCATCGACATCACCTTCACCGGTTCCGCGGGCCAGTCCTTCGGCGCCTTCCTGCCGCGCGGCATCACGCTGCGCCTGGAGGGCGACGCCAATGACTACGTCGGCAAGGGCCTCTCGGGCGGCCGGATCGTCGTCCGCCCGGACCGCGCCGCCGACCACCTCGCCGAGTACTCGACGATCGCGGGCAACACCATCGGCTACGGCGCCACCGGCGGCGAGCTGTTCCTGCGCGGTCGTACCGGTGAGCGGTTCTGTGTGCGCAACTCCGGCGCGCTGGTCGTCTCCGAGGGCGTGGGCGACCACGGCTGCGAGTACATGACCGGTGGCCACGCGGTCGTCCTCGGCCCGACCGGCCGCAACTTCGCGGCGGGCATGTCCGGTGGCATCGCCTACGTCATCGACCTCGACCCCGCCAACGTCAACGCGGGCAACGCGGACGCGGTCCAGGAGCTCGCCGAGCCGGACAAGGCGTGGCTGCACGACGTGGTGCGCCGGCACGCCGAGGAGACCGGTTCGACCGTCGCCGCGAAGCTGCTCGCCGACTGGGACGCGGCCGCGGCCCGGTTCAGCAAGATCATCCCCAGCACGTACCAGGCAGTGCTCGCCGCCAAGGACGCCGCCGAGCGAGCCGGTCTCTCCGAGACCGAGATCACCGAGAAGATGATGGAGGCGGCGACCAATGGCTGATCCGAAGGGCTTCCTCAACCACGGCCGCGAGGTCGCCAGGACCCGTCCCGTCGGTGAGCGTGTCCAGGACTGGAACGAGGTCTACGTCCCCGGCTCCCTGCTGCCGATCATCGGCAAGCAGGCCAGCCGGTGCATGGACTGCGGCATCCCGTTCTGCCACAACGGCTGTCCGCTCGGGAACCTGATCCCCGAGTGGAACGACTACGCCTACCGCGAGGACTGGGCCGCCGCCTACGAGCGGCTGCACGCCACCAACAACTTCCCGGAGTTCACCGGGCGGCTGTGCCCCGCGCCGTGCGAGTCGGCGTGTGTGCTCGGCATCAACCAGCAGCCGGTCACCATCAAGAACGTCGAGGTCTCCATCATCGACAAGGCGTGGGAGGGCGGGCATGTCGCCCCGCGCATCCCCGAGCGCCTGTCCGGCAAGACGGTCGCGGTCATCGGCTCGGGCCCCTCCGGGCTCGCCGCCGCCCAGCAGCTGACCCGGGCCGGTCACACGGTCGCCGTCTACGAGCGCGCGGACCGCATCGGGGGCCTGCTGCGCTACGGCATCCCCGAGTTCAAGATGGAGAAGCGGCACATCAACCGCCGTATCGAGCAGATGCGCGCGGAGGGCACCCGCTTCCGTACCGGCGTGGAGGTCGGCCGCGACCTCAACGCCCGCGATCTGAAGAAGCGCTACGACGCGATCGTGATCGCCGCCGGCTCCACCACCGCCCGTGATCTGCCCGTCCCCGGACGGGAGCTGAAGGGCGTCTACCAGGCGATGGAGTACCTGCCGCTGGCCAACAAGGTCCAGGAGGGCGACTACGTGGCCGCGCCCGTGACGGCCGAGGGCAAGCACGTCGTCGTGATCGGCGGCGGTGACACCGGCGCGGACTGCGTGGGCACCGCCCACCGCCAGGGCGCGGCCTCGGTCACCCAGCTGGAGATCATGCCCCGCCCGAACGACGAGCGGCACCCGACCGGGCAGCCCTGGCCCACCTTCCCGATCCTCTACAAGGTCACCTCGGCCCACGAGGAGGGCGGCGAGCGGATCTACTCCGCCTCCACCACCCACTTCGAGGGCGACGAGGACGGCAATGTGCAGTGGCTGCACATCGCCGAGGTCGAGTTCGTCGACGGGAAGCTGACCCAGAAGCCGGGCACCGAGCGCCGCATCCCGGCCCAGCTGGTCACCCTGGCGATGGGCTTCACCGGCACCGACCGGGAGAACGGTCTGGTGGAGCAGTTCGGCCTGGACCTCGACGAGCGCGGTAACATCGCCCGCGACGCCGATTTCCAGACGAACGTGCCGGGAGTGTTCGTCGCCGGTGACGCCGGCCGCGGGCAGTCCCTCATCGTCTGGGCGATCGCGGAGGGCCGCTCGGCCGCCCGGGGCGTCGACAGCTACCTGACCGGGGCCAGCGACCTGCCGGCCCCGATCCGCCCGACCGACCGCGCGCTCGCGGTCTGACGGCACCCCTGGAACGTCCCGCACAAAGGCGTGCGGAACACCAATGGCGTCTGCCCACCTGTCCCCGACCGGACGACCGGGCAGACGCCGTTGACTTTTCCGCCGCCCCGCGCGGTGCCCCGGCTCAGGCGGTCAGCGAGGTCGCCTTCAGCCAGGCGAGCGCGACCAGCAGGGCGAGCAGGGCCACGCACACCCCCGCCTGCACCAGGGCGCGCCGCCGGCCTGGGGGCGCGTAGGCGTACGCCAGCGTCACCACGGCGCCCGCGAGCAGCCCGCCGAGGTGACCCTGCCAGGAGGTCAGCCCCGCGGAGATCACCAGCCACAGCAGCAGGCCGGCCATGTACCGGTTGACCTCGCGCATGTCATGGCCGAGGCGGCGGCCCATGACCCAGTAGGCGGCACCCAGTCCGAAGATCGCACCGGAGGCGCCGACGGTGTACGACTCCGGGATCAGCAGCAGCTCCAGCACCGAGCCGCCGAGCGCCGACAGCAGATACAGGGCGAGATAGCGCACACGGCCCAGCCGGGTCTCCACCACCCGGCCGATGTTCCACAGCGCCACCATGTTGAACAGGACGTGTGTGATCCCGAACGTCCCCTCACCGGGCGTCAGATGCAGGAACGCGCCGGTCCCCAGCCGGTACCACTCCCCGTGCGCGACCCCCTGCGGGACATACCCGGCGGGCGTGGTGCCGAGCATCGCGAAGCGGTACTCGAACGCCGGCCGGGCCAGCTCCACCAGATACGCCACCACGTTCAGCCCGATCAGCACATAGGTCACCAGCGGCACCGCGGCGATCCGGCCCCCGAACACGGTCCGCGCCCGCCGGACCGAACGGGCGCCCTCCTTCACGCAGTCGACGCACTGATGGCCGACGGACGCCTCCCGCATGCAGGACGGGCAGATGAAGCGGTCGCAGCGGGTGCAGCGGACATACGACTCCACCTGCGGATGACGGAAACAGGTGGTCACGACGGACTCGGCGGCCACGGGCCGGCTCCTCGAAAAGGGAAGTACGACAAGGAAAGGGGAGGCGCGGGGGGAGGCACAGCGAGCCGGTGGGGCGGCAGCGAACAAAATAGCGAACCTGTGGGGCGGCCGTGACGCCCGGTGCGCCTGATCACGTAGGCTCGGCCCCTCGGAACAGCCGGAGGGGGCGGGCCATGGCCGCGATCAGTCTGCGCAAGGTGGAGGAGACCGCGCCCGCGCTCGTCGGCGCCTACCGCTCGGCCGGGGTCAGCCTGCGCAAACACGGCCTGGACGGACTGCGGGCCGCGGTCTACCTCGTCCTCGACCACTCCGGCTCCATGCGGCCCTACTACCAGGACGGCAGCGTCCAGGCGCTCGCCGACCGGGTGCTGGGGCTGTCCGCGCACCTGGACGACGACGGCCGGGTGCCGGTGGTGTTCTTCTCCACCGATATCGACGCCGTCACCGACATACCCCTCGCCGGTCACGAGGGCAGCGTCGAGCGGATCGTCGCCGGGCTCGGCCACATGGGTAAGACCAGCTACCACCTGGCGATGGACGCCGTCATCGACCACTACCTGGACAGCGGCGCCACCGACCCCGCCCTGGTCGTCTTCCAGACCGACGGCGGCCCGATCAACAAGCTCGCCGCGGAACGCTATCTCTGCAAGTCCGCCAAGCTCCCCCTGTTCTGGCAGTTCATCGGCTTCGGCGACCCGCACAGCAAGCAGTTCGACTTCCTGCGGAAACTGGACGAACTCCCGGTGCCCGGCAGCCGGATCGTGGACAACGCCGGTTTCTTCCACGCGGGCGAGGACCCCCGGCGCGTCCCCGACACCGAGCTGTACGACCGTCTCGTCGCCGAGTTCCCCTCCTGGCTGTCGGCCGCGCGCGCCGCGGGCATCCTCCGCACCTCCTGAACCGGACCGCTCAGCCGGTCACCTCCCCGAGGGCGTCCGCCAGGACCAGCTCCCGGCACTCCTCGGGCGTCCCCCACGCGGTGCGCAGCGCACGGGCCTTGGTGAGCCACAGAGAGAGGTCGTACTCCGCGGTGTAGCCGATCGCGCCGTGCAGATGCAGCGCCGTCCGCGCGGTGGTGTACGCCGCCTCGCACGCCCTGAGCTTGGCCGCGGCCACGTCCGCCGGGCGCATCGACACCGCCGCGCCGAGCACGAGGGGCCGGGCGAACTCCAGGGCCGTCTTCGCGTCGGCCAGCCGGTGCTTGACCGCCTGGAAGGAACCGACGGGCACCCCGAACTGGGTGCGCTGCCCGACATAACGCACCGTGCGGTCGAGCAGGGCGAGGCCGACACCGAGGGCCTGGGCGGCGACGGCCAGCCGGGCCCAGAGGAGAGCCCGTTCGTACGGGGGAGCGGTGAGCAGCGGCGCACCGGCCGGGGCGAGCGGGGTCAGCCGACGGGCCGGATCGAGGGAAGCGCGCACCGGTCCCGGCGTCGCCAGGCGCAGCCCGCCGGGGGTGAGCGCGAGCCGGAGCACGGCCGCGTCCCCGTCCAGGGCGAGGCCCCCGGGCGGCGCCACGGTGGCCGCCTCCTCGCCCGCCGCGAGCCCCGGCAGAAAACGCCCGGCGTGCGGCGGCGCGTCCAGGAGCACGGCCGCCGCGACCGTCTCCACCAGCGGCCCGGGCACCGCGTGCCGCCCCAACTCCACGAACGCGAGAGCCAGTTCCACCGGCCGCTGCCCCGCCCCGCCGTACTCCTCCGGCACCGCGAGCCCGAACACCCCCGCCTTCCCGAGCCGCGCCCACAGCGCCCGCCCGCGCGCGTGCTCGCCACGGCTCCACTCCCGGACCACCGCCGGGGTGTCCGCCGCCGCCAGCAGGGCGCCCAACGAGTCGGTGAAGGCCCGCTGTTCGGCATCGGGCAGGAAGCGCATCAGCGGCGTCCCTTCGGCAGGCCGAGCAGCCGCTCGGCGATGATGTCGCGCTGGATCTCATTGGTGCCCGCGTAGACCGGCCCGGCCAGCGCGAAGACGTACCCCTGCGACCAGGCGCCGTCGGCCGCCTCGCCCTCCGGGCCCAGCAGATCGAGCGCCGTCTCGTGCAGTGCGAGGTCCAGCTCGGACCAGAACACCTTGTTCATGCTGGTCTCCGGGCCGAGCCGGTTTCCGGCCAGGAACCGGGAGGCGGCCGCGTAGGTGAACAGCCGGTAGGCGCGGGCGCCGATCACCGCGTCCGCCACCCGCTCCCGCGCGTGCTCCGGGCAGCCGCGGGCCCGCCACAGCCCGACCAGCCGGTGCGCCGCCGCGAGGAAGCGGCCCGGGGAACGCAGCGTCAGCCCCCGCTCGTTGCCCGCCGCCGACATCGCGATCCGCCAGCCCTGCCCCGGCTCGCCGATCACGTCCTCGTCCGGCACGAACACCTCGTCCAGGAACAGCTCCGCGAACGCGGGCCTGCCGTCCAATCGGCCGATCGGACGCACCGTCACCCCGGGAGCCCGCAGGTCGAACATCAGATAGGTGAGCCCCTGATACGGCCGCTCCGCCCCCGGATCGCTGCGGAACAGCCCGAAGGCCCGGTCGGCGAAGGCCGCCCGCGAGGACCAGGTCTTCTGACCGCTGAGCAGCCAGCCGCCGTCCGCGCGCACCGCCCGGGAGGTGAGCGAGGCCAGATCCGAGCCCGCCTCCGGCTCCGACCACGCCTGTGCCCACACCACCTCGCCCGAGGCCATCGGCGGCAGCACCCGCGCGCACTGCTCCCGCGTCCCGTGCTCCAGCAGGGTCGGCGCCAGCAGATCGACGCCGTTCTGCCCGACCCGGCCCGGCGCGCCCGCCGCCCAGTACTCCTCCTCGAACAGCAGCCACCCCAGCAGCCCCGCGTCCCGCCCGCCGTACCGCCGCGGCCAGGACACCACCGACCAGCGGCCCGCGGCCAGTTCGGCCTCCCAGGCGCGATGCGCGGCGAACCCGGCCGCCGTCTCCAGCGAGGGCAGCGGCACCCGCGGCACATGCGCCGCCAGCCAGGCGCGGGCCTCGGCACGGAACTCCTCGTCGGCCGGGGAGAAGGTCAGGTCCATGGCCGCCGTCACCATCCTTCCCTAACAAGTGTTTGGTAGGTTAGCTTGGCCCTATGACAGGCGTCGAGAGCCCGGCCTACGTCCCCGGGCACGGACTGCTCAAGGGCCGCACCGCCGTCGTCACCGCGGCGGCCGGCACCGGCATCGGCGGGGCCACCGCGCGCCGCTTCCTGGAGGAGGGCGCCCGCGTCCTGCTCAGCGACGCACACCCCAGGCGCCTCAAGGAGTACGAGGCGGAGCTGGCCCGGCGGTTCCCGGGCGCGGTGACCGCCCTGCCCTGCGACGTCACCGACGAGCGGCAGGTCCAGGCCCTGTTCGAGACGGCCGCAGCCGCGCACGGCCGACTGGACATCGTCGTCAACAACGCCGGACTCGGCGGCACTTCGCTCCTCACCGACATGACCGACGACCAGTGGACCCGCGTCCTGGACGTCACCCTGAACGGCACCTTCCGCTGCACCCGCGCCGCCCTGCGCGCCCTGCGGACCACCGGCGGCGGGGTGATCGTCAACAACGCCTCCGTCGTCGGCTGGCGCGCCCAGGCGGGCCAGGCCCACTACGCCGCCGCCAAGGCCGGGGTGATGGCCCTGACCCGCTGCGCCGCCATCGAGGCCGCCCCCTACGGGGTGCGGGTCAACGCCGTCGCGCCCAGCCTCGCCCACCACCCCCACCTGGCGAAGGTCACCACCCCCGAACTCCTGGCGGACCTGGCCGGACGCGAGGCCTTCGGACGCGCCGCCGAGCCGTGGGAGGTGGCCAATGTGATCGTGTTCCTCGCCTCCGGCTACTCCTCGTACATGACCGGCGAGACCGTCGCCGTCAGCAGCCAGCGCGCCTAGGGCGAGCGGGGGAGCGTCCAGAATGGGTGCGTGCCGACCAAGAAGAAGCCCCAGGTGACCGCCGCCGCGGTCCGGCGCGGCGAACTCCTCAACACCGCCGCCGAAGTGTTCGCCGAACACGGCTACAACGCCACCACCGTCCGCCGCATCGCCGACCACGCCGGCATGCTCGCGGGCAGCCTCTACTACCACTTCGACTCCAAGGAGTCGATGCTGGAAGAGATCCTGCGCACCTTCCTCGACGAGCTGTGGTGCGGCTACGACACCGTCCTCGCCGCCGGACTCGGGCCCCGCGAGACGCTGGAGGCCCTGGTCACCGAGTCCTTCCGGGAGATCGACCGGCACCGCGCCGCCGTCGCCATCTACCAGAAGGAGAGCCGGCAACTCGTCGCCCAGGACCGGTTCGCCTTCCTCGCCGAGTCCCAGCGCCGGTTCGAACGGGCCTGGCTCTCCACCCTGGAACGCGGGGTCGCCGACCACGTCTTCCGCTCCGACCTGGACGTCCGGCTCACCTACCGGTTCGTCCGCGACACCGTGTGGGTCGCCGCCTCCTGGTACCGGCCCGGCGGACAGCACAGCCCCGAGGAGATCGCCCGCCAGTACCTGTCGATGGTGCTGGACGGCATCGCCGTGCGCGCACAGCACGAAGAGCACGGCGAGAAGAGCGGGCACAGCGTGCACAGCGATCACAGCGGATAACACCCCTTTCCTGGTGAGGGAGTCGAGTCGTATGGCCGAGGCCTACATCGTCGAAGCGGTCCGCACGCCCGTCGGGCGACGCGGGGGAGGACTCAGCGGCGTCCACCCGGCCGATCTGGGCGCCCATGTCCTGCGCGCCCTCGTGGAGCGGGCCGGCATCGACCCGGCCGCCGTCGAGGACGTCGTGTTCGGTTGTCTGGACGCGGTGGGTCCCCAGGCAGGGGACATCGCCCGCACCAGCTGGCTGGCCGCCGGACTGCCCGAGGAGGTGCCGGGCGTGACCGTGGACCGGCAGTGCGGCTCCTCGCAGCAGGCCGTGCACTTCGCCGCGCAGGCCGTGCTCTCCGGCACGCAGGACCTGGTGGTCGCGGGCGGTGTGCAGAACATGTCCCAGATCCCCATCGCCTTCGCCTCCCGCCAGGCCGCCGACCCGCTCGGCCTGACCGAGGGCCCCTTCCTCGGCAGCACCGGCTGGCGCGCCCGCTACGGCAACCGGCCCGTCAACCAGTTCTCCGGCGCGGAGGCCATCGCCGCCCAGTGGCGCATCGGCCGCGCCGAGCAGGAGGAGTTCGCCCTGCGCTCGCACCGCCGGGCGGTGTGGGCCATCGACACCGGCCGCTTCGCCCACGAGACCGTCCCCTACGGCCCGGTCGCCGTGGACGAGGGCCCCCGCCGTGACACCTCCCTGGAGAAGATGGCCGCCCTGAAGCCGGTCCTCGACGGCGGCACCATCAGCGCCGCCTGCTCCTCCCAGACCTCCGACGGCGCCGCCGCCCTCCTCCTCGCCTCCGAACGTGCCGTCCGCGACCACGGACTGCGTCCCCGCGCCCGTGTCCACCACCTCTCCGCGCGCGGCGAAGACCCCATCCGCATGCTCTCCGCCCCCATTCCGGCCACCGCGCACGCCCTGAAGAAGACCGGCCTGACCATCGACGCCCTCGATCTCGTGGAGATCAACGAAGCCTTCGCCCCGGTCGTCCTCGCCTGGCTGAAGGAGACCGGCGCCGACCCCGGGAAGGTCAACGTCAACGGCGGCGCGATCGCCCTCGGCCACCCCCTCGGCGCGACCGGCGCCCGCCTGATGACCACCCTCCTCCACGAACTGGAGCGCACCGGCGGCCGCTACGGCCTCCAGACCATGTGCGAGGGCGGCGGCCAGGCCAACGTGACCATCATCGAACGCCTCTGAACGCCCGCGCCCCGGCGGCCCTCGCGCCCTGGCCGCCTGCGGGGCCGGCAGCCCCGAGCCCAGGCCGCCTCCGGGAGCCGTCCGCCTCCGGGAGCCAGCCGTCTGCCGGGGTCAGTCGTCTCCGGGGGCCGTCGGGCTCTCGGTTTCCGGGCCTGGCACCGAGAGGGCTCGCCGCCAACAGGGTCCGCTGCCGACAAGGGCTGGCGCCGACAGGGGCTGGCGCTGCCCGGGTCCGCCGTCGACGGGGCTCGCCCGCTGTCCGGGCCGCAGCCCTGGCTCGGCCGCCGCGCGGGTCCGCCGTCCAGGTCCGGCCACCGTCCAGGTCCGGCCACCGTCCGGGTCCGGCCGTCGTCCGGGGTCGTCCTCTGGCGCTGCCGTCAGTCGGCCCGCAGCCCGGGTCCGCCGCCCGAGTCCGGCCACCGTCTGAGTCCGCCGCCCTAGCCCGTCCGCCGTCCGCCGTCCGCCGTCCGCCGTGCGCCAGCCGGGTCCGCCGTCCGAGTCGGCCCGGAGCCTGGGGCTGCTGTCCGGGTCCGTCCGTCGTCCGGTGCTGCCGTCAGTCGGCCCATCGGCCGGTCCGCCGCCCAAGTCCGCCCGCCGTCCGGGCCCGCCGTTCTCCGGACGGGGAGGGGCCCTGGGCCCGGTGGTCCCCGGGGACCGTCAGCCGCGCGTGCCTCCCGTGAGGCCGGGCAGCCCCTCCAGCACCTCCTCCGCCTCCTTCACGATCCGCTCCACCAGTTCCGCGCACGAGGGCAGGTCCTCGATCACCCCGGCGACCTGCCCGGCCGCCATCACTCCCAGGTCGGTACGGCCGTCCACCATCGCCGACTTGAGCAGCATCGGCGTGTTCGCCGCGAGCAGGAGCTGGCTCCAGGACAGCTCCTTTCCGTGCCGCAGGGCGAGGCCGTCCCGGACCAGCTGCCGCCAGGTCAGTCCCGACAGCCGCCGGAAGCCGGCCGCCCGCCGCGCCGCGTGCCCGAGGGTCCGTATGCGGCCCGCACGCTCAAGCGCCGTCACCAGGTCCGTGCGCAGCATGCGGTGCGGCAGGCCGTCCACCGCGCGGGTCACGGTGATGTCCCGGACCGTGGCCGCCAGATATCTGGCCTTCACCGGATCCGGCACCGTGGAGTCCGAGGTGAGCAGGAACCGGGTGCCCATCGCGACCCCCGCCGCCCCGTACGCCAGCGCCGCCACCAGGCCCCGCCCGTCGAAGAACCCGCCCGCCGCCACCACCGGTATCCGCACCGCGTCCACCACCTGCGGCAGCAGCACGCTCGTGGCCACCTCACCGGTGTGCCCGCCGCCCTCGCCGCCCTGCACGATCACCGCGTCCGCGCCCCACGCCGCCACCTTCTCGGCATGCCGCCGCGCCCCGACGGACGGGACGACCACCACCCCCGCCTCCTTGAGCCGGGCGATCAGCTCGGGGGAGGGGGCCAGTGCGAAGGAGGCCACCCGGACACCCTCCGCCAGCAGGATCTCCACCCGCTCGGCCGCGTCCTGGGCGTCCGCGCGCAGATTCACCCCGAACGGCGCCCCCGTACGCGACCGCACCTCCCGTATCGAGGCGCGCAGTTGAGCGGGTGTCATCGTGGCCGAGCCCAGGATGCCCAGCGCGCCCGCGTTCGCCGCCGCCGACACCAGCCGGGGCCCGGCCACCCAGCCCATTCCGGTCTGCACCACCGGATGACGGACGCCGGTCAGCCGGGTGAGCGCGGTCTCCATCAGCCCCGCACCCCCTCGGGCACCGCACGCTCACGGGCCCCGCCCGGGTCCAGCACCTCGCGGATCAGCCGCAGCTCCCCGGGCTCGGGCTCCCGGGTCTCCGGCACCCCGTCCGGCACCACCAGTTCAAAGCCCGTCGCCTCCCGCACCTCGGCCACGCTCACCCCGGGATGCAGCGAGGCCAGCCGCATCGAGTGGTCCGGCGTCGCGAAGTCCAGGACCCCGAGGTCGGAGACGACCCGCCCGAGGCGATGGAAGCGGGCCGTCCGGCCGAGCGCGGCCGCCCGGTCGTACCCCACCCCGCACACCATGTCCACCCGCTCCACGAACACCCGCCGGGAGTGCCGGGGGATCCAGTAACTCGTCGGATTGTTCAGCGTGTTGAGCGAGGACCCGCGCACCCCGAGCAGCTGGCGGCGGGGGCGGGCCCAGTCGCCGACGCAGGAGATGTTCTGGTTGCCGTACCGGTCGATCTGGTTCGCGCCCATCATCACGTGCCGACGGCCGCCCGCCACCAGCGTCAGATGCTCCCGGAAGGTCAGCCGGCCCTCCGGGGTGCCGTCCGGGCGGACCAGCAGGGCTTCTCCGTCGGTCAGCAGCAGATCGGGCGCGAAGGTCAGCCGGGCCAGCCGGGCACCCAGCGAGGGGAGCAGGCCCATCGGGCTCGCCAGTATCTCCCCGGCGTCGCGCCACGCCTCGGCGCAGGCGATCACGCAGTACTCGGCCCGGGTCGCCCTCATCGCCCCTCCTCCTCGCGCCACTCGGCCACCGCCGCCCGGTACCCGTCCTCGTCGGCGCCGAGGAACCGCCCGGCGAACTCCGGCCACGGTGTCTTCGCGTACAGCCGCTGGAACTCCTCGTCCCGTTCGTAGTCCGGCCCGCAGGACGTGAAGTGCGCGCCGTTCGGCGCCTCCACCACGCCCGTCACCGTGAGCCGCCGCAGCAGCAGCGACTCCGGCGGCGCCTTCTCGGTCAGCTCGGCCGTGTCCACGATGCGCTCGCAGGAGACGTAGGCCGCGTCCGCCGCCGCGCAGAACAGATCGTCGAAATACGGGTCCGGGCCCAGGCACTGGCCGGTGCCCAGCCGGTCGGCGCGGTGCACATGCACCAGGGCCGCGTCCAGCCGCAGCGCGGGCATCGCCACCAGCGTCTCCCCGTCCTCGTACGGCGAAGTGACGGTCCGCAGGCCGGGGTTGACCCGCATGACGTCCGAGCCGACGCCCGCCCGCACCGGCAGGAAGGGCAGCCGCTGCGCCGCCGCCTCCAGGCCGCGCAGCAGCATCCCCTCGTCCACCTCCGTCAGTTCGAGCCCGCCCCGCTCGCGGACCGTCCGGTAGTGCGGTTCGAGCGGGATCGAGTCGAGGGTGACGAAGGCCGTGACCAGTCTCCGCACCCGCCCTGCCGCGGCCAGCATCCCGACGTCCGGGCCGCCGCAGGAGACGACCGTGAGATCGCGCAACCCGGACCGGAGCAGCGCCCGCACCAGGGCCATCGGCTTGCGGCGCGCGCCCCAGCCGCCGATGCCCAGGGTCATTCCGCTCTCCAGCCGGGCGACGACCTCCTCGGCGGTCATCGTCTTGTCGCCCATCTACACCCCCTCCTCCCTGTCCCTGTCCCTGCCCTTGTCCGTGTCCTTGCCGAATGTGTCGCGCACCCGGTCGGCCAGGCCGCTGAGGCCCGCCTCGAAGGTGAAGCCCTGCTCGAACCGGTAGCTGCGGCGCACATCGACCGGATCGATGCCGTTGATCGCGGCCTTGGCCATGCGCAGCAGCCGACCGTCCTTGGCGGCGATCTCCCGGGCCAGCTCCAGCGCCGCCGCCCGCAACTCCGCGCCCGGCACCACGCGCCACACCGAGCCGTGCCGGTGCAGTTCCGCCGCGCTCACCGTCCGCCCCGTGTAGTACAGGGCGCGCATCAGATGCTGCGGGACCAGCCGGGCCAGATGGGTCGCGGCGCCCAGCGCGCCCCGGTCCAGCTCGGGCAGCCCGAAGACGGCGTCCTCGCTCGCCACGATCGCGTCCGCGTTGCCCACCAGGCCTATCCCGCCGCCCAGGCAGAAGCCCCGCACCGCCGCGACGACGGGTGTCTCGCACTCGTACACCGCGGCGAACGCGTCGGCGCAGCCCTGGTTCGCGCCGATCAGCGCCCGCTGTCCGTGCGCCTGTATCTCCTTGATGTCCACGCCCGCGTTGAACCCCCGGCCCTCGGCGGCCAGCACCACGCAGCGGACCTCGGGGTCGCGGCCCGCCGCGCGCACGGTCTCGGCCAGCGCGGACCAGCCGGTCACCGGGAGCGCGTTGACCGGCGGGAAGTCGACGGTGACCACGGAAATCCCTTTTTCCGGGGACGAACGGGAGACACCCATGGGCGCATCAGCTACCTTTCCACCAAACATTTGTTAGGTGCGACGGCTTCGAAATTAGCAGCCGCCACGGACCAGCGGGAGGCCCTGTGGAAAACTCGACCGCGCGCCCTGTGGACAACTCCTGGCACGACCCGGCCGGCTCCCTGCGCGGCCGCACCGTCCTCGTCACCGGCGGCACCCGCGGGGTCGGCGCCGGCATCGCACGCGCCTTCGCGGACGCGGGCGCCCACGTCCTGGCCTGCGCCCGCAGACCTCCCGAACGTCCGCTGGACGGCGTCGAGTTCATCCCGCTCGACCTGCGGGACCCGCCCGCCGTCCGGGCCTTCTTTGGCGCGCTGCCCCGGCTTGACGTACTCGTCAACAACGCGGGCGGGACGCCGTACCGGCGACTGCTCGACGCGGACGCCGAACGGCACGCCAAGGTCCTGGAGCTGAACCTGACCGCCCCGCTGACCGCGTCCCTCGCCGCGTACGAGCAACTGCGGCGCAGCCGGGGCTCCATCGTGATGATCGGCAGCGTCAGCGGCGGCCGCCCCTCACCCGGCTCCGCCGCCTACGGCGCGGCCAAGGCGGGGCTCGCCAGCCTGGCCGCGTCCATGGCGGTGGAGTGGGCGCCGCAGGTGCGGGTCAACACGCTCGTGGTGGGCATGGTGCGCACCGAGCGGTCCACCGCGCACTACGGCGGCCCGGACGGCATCGCCGCCGTCGCCCGCACCGTCCCGCTCGGCCGGCTGGCCGCGCCCGCCGACGTCGGCGCCGCCGCCGTCTTCCTCGCCTCCGACGCCGCGGCGTACATCAGCGGGGCGAGCCTGCAGGTGCACGGGGGCGGGGAGTGGCCGGGGTTCCTGGGAGCGGTGGGGCGGGGGCCGGCGCAATGTCCGACTTCCTCGGAGGAGAGCTGAGATGGGCGTGAGCGGAATCTGTGCGGGGCGGGTGGTCGTCGTCACCGGTGCGGGGCGGGGGCTCGGGCGGGCGCACGCCCTCGCCTTCGCGGCCGAGGGGGCGCGGGTCGTCGTCAACGATCTCGGGGTACGGCTGGACGGCGAGCCCGGCGGTGAGAACCCGGCGGAGGCCGTCGCCGCGGAGATCCGCGCGGCGGGCGGCGAGGCGGTGGCGCACGGCGGGGACATCGCGACGAGCGAGGGCGCGGCAGCGCTGGTGCGGACCGCGCTGGAGGCGTACGGGCGGCTCGACACGCTCGTCAACAACGCGGGGTTCCTGCGCGACCGGATGCTCGTCAATCTCGACGAGGACGACTGGGACGCCGTGCTCCGGGTCCATCTCAAGGGGCACTTCCTGCCGCTGAAGCACGCCGCCGCGTACTGGCGGGCCGAGGCGAAGGGCGGGCGCGGACCGGTCGGGCGGGTCGTCAACACCAGCAGCGGGGCCGGTCTGCTGGGCTCGC
The DNA here is from genome assembly GCF_049222185.1 of Streptomyces sp. LaBMicrA B280. NCBI lineage: Bacteria > Bacillati > Actinomycetota > Actinomycetes > Kitasatosporales > Streptomycetaceae > Streptomyces > Streptomyces sp. LaBMicrA B280. The sequence continues at coordinate 96,618 of NZ_JBMJCT010000020.1, forward strand.
TCGGGCAGGGGAACTACAGCGCGGCCAAGGCCGGGATCGTGGCGCTCACCCTGGTCGCGGCGGCCGAACTCGACCGGTACGGCGTCCAGGTCAACGCCGTCGCCCCCGCGGCACGGACCCGGATGACCGAGCGTGCCTTCGCCGAGGCGATGTCCGCCCCGGCGACCGGCTTCGACACCATGGCCCCGGAAAACGTCTCGCCGCTGGTGGTGTGGCTGGGCTCGGCCGCGAGCGCGGGCGTGAGCGGACGGGTGTTCGAGATCGAGGGCGGCCGGCTCAGCGTGATGGAGGGCTGGCGCCGCGGCCCCACGGCGGACAAGGGGGCCCGGTGGGAGGTGGCGGAGGTGGGCAAGGAGGCGCTACGACTGCTGGGGGAGGCGGAGCGGCCGGGCGCGGTGTACGGGACGGGGAGCGGCTGACCGGACAGTCGGCCGGTCCGGGGCCGCGGTGCGCGCAGCCCCGTGCCCCTCACCGGCAGGCCCCCTCACGTGTCGCACTCCAGCACCGCCCCGCACAACCCGCACCGCGCCCGCACCCGCCCCCTGACCGGAACCCTGATCCGCTGATGGCAGGTCGGGCACGGGAAGGTGACGTGGAGGCCGCCGGAGGGATCGGAGCCGAAGGAGTAGGGGGCGCCCGGGGGCGCCGGGGCCGCGTGGCGGCGGTCGTGGGCGTAGCGGCGGCGGCCCGTCCACCCGGCGCCGGTCAGCGGGGGCTGCCGGGTGTCGTGGCGGGCGCGGGCCAGCCCCTTGGTGTACGCGGTGTACGCCTGCGGGCTGGTGAACCGGATCGAGGGGTCCTCGTCGAAGAGCAGGGCCCGCTTGGCCAGCACGTAGCCGAACTCCTCCGGGGTGAGATAGCCCAGCTTCTGCGAGGACAGCGAGTCCTCCCGGTAGGCGTCCAGCAGCAGCCAGCCCGCGCCCAGGTACGTCGTCACCGTGTCCGTGAGGATCTCGTTCTCCGCCGTCGTGGGGAAAGCGAGGTCCAGGCGGTGCAGATAGACGTGCGCCACCTCGTGCGCGAGCGCGGCGCCGATGTCCTCGCGATGGGTGCGGAAGCGGTCGTTCAGCTCCACGAAGTACTCGGGCCCCGCCGCCAGTTCGATGTTCGCCGCATGGGTCATCTCCCGGAAGCCGACGATCAGCCGCGCGTCCGGCAACCGGAAGTGCCGCACCATCTCCCGGGCCACCCGCTGGGCCCCCAGATGCAGGTCGTCGGTGTCGCAGAAGGCCACGTCCGCGGGGGCGACGCTGGTCGCGAAGGTCCCTACGGTCGTCGGGGAGAGTCGCCGGTACAGCGCGGTGATCGCCGCCCGCACCGTCTCCAGATGCGGGAACCCGTGCTCCACCGGTCCGCCGTTTGCCATGCCGGCACCCCCAAACCCCCGACAGCCCCCGATGACGCCCTCACGACCGCTCCTCCAGGGTATGCGCCCCACCGCCCAGGAGACCCCGCCGCGCGCCGCCGTCCGGGACGCCCCGCCGCACCCGGACGCCGCACCCGGACGGTGATCACACCCCGCCGCGCTCCCTCACACCGGCAGCAGCCGCGGCACCACCTCCGCCGCACCCCCCTCCGCGCCTTCCAGCTCCAGCACCCACACCTCGTTCTCCCCCTCCCGCAGCACCGGCCCGGGAACGTACAGCGACCGCTGGGGCCCCACCGACCAGTAGCGGCCCAGGCAGAAGCCGTTGATCCAGACGAATCCGCGCGTCTGACCGGGCAGTTCCAGCCGCGCGTCCCCGGCCGCCCCGAGGACGCCGGCCGTGCCCCGGTACAGCCCGGGTCCCCCCGCCGGGGGCGGCGCGGTGAACGGCACCGCCGACACGCCGTCCTCGAACGCGTCCAGGTCCAGCCCCCGGGCCCGTACGCCGTGCAGGTACTGCCGCTCGTGCAGCACGCCCCCGGTGATCCCCTTCGCCTCGCCCAGGAGCGGCCCATAATTCACCCGGCCGAGGGACTCCACCCACAGCTCCACCCGCGCCGGACCCGCGACGGGCTCCTTGAGCCGCGGTTCCGTCTCGGTGAGCACCCCGGCCCGCACCCCGTCGACGTACACCACGGCCAGATCCCGCAGCCCCCGTACGGACAGCGGGTACGGCTCGCGCGGTCCGGGCACGTCCACCTCGTAGCGCACCAGGCCCCGGGTGACGCCCAGTTCCTCGAACGTGGGCGCCTGGGGGCGTGTCGTCTCCTCGCCACCCAGGGCGGCCAGCACGGCGTCCATAGGCGCCCATTCGGCGAGCGAAACCCCGGTGGGGGAGGCCAGTCGCGCGGGCTCCGGGGGGAGTTCCGGCAACGGGCCCTCCTGGTAGCGCGCCAGTACGTCCCGGAAGCGCCGGAACTTCTCCGTGGGGCGGCCGTACTCGTCCACCGGGGCGTCGTAGTCGTACGACGTCACATCCGGCTGGAGCTCACCCTCGTGCAGCTCGCCGCCCCGGTTCGCGCCCGCCCAGCCGCCGAAGCTCGTGCCGCCGTGCGCCATGTAGAGGTTCACCGAGGCGCCGCACTCCAGGATCTCCCGCAGCTCCTCGGCGGCCTCCCCGGGATCGCGTACGGCGGGCGTGCCGGACCAGTGGTCGAACCAGCCGCACCAGAACTCCATGCACATCAGCGGGCCCTCGGGGCGATGGCGGCGCAGCGCGGCGAACGACTCGCGCGCGCGGGAGCCGAAGTTCGCCGTGGCGAGCACCCCGGGCAGCGACCCGCCGGTCAGCATGTGGTCCTCGGGGCCGTCGGAGGTGAACAGCGGCACGGTGACACCCGCGGCGCGCACCAGGGCGGCCAGTCCGGCGAGGTAGCCCGCGTCGGAGCCGTAGCTGCCGTACTCGTTCTCGACCTGCACCAGGACCACCGGGCCGCCGCGGTCGGCCTGCCGGGACACGATCTCGGGCAGCAGCCGGCCGAACCAGTCGCGGACATGGCGCAGGTACCGCTCGTCCCGGGTGCGCACCCGCCCGCCCAGCTCGCCCGTCAGCCAGGCCGGCAGACCGCCGTTCTCCCACTCGGCGCAGATGTAGGGACCGGGCCGCACGATCGCCCACAGGCCCGCCGCGCGCGCCGCGTCCAGGAACCGGCCGACCGCCGCCACGTCCCGGTGCCGCCCCGGAGCGGGCTGGTGCAGATTCCACGGCACGTAGGTCTCCACGCAGTTGAGCCCCATCGCCCGCAGCATCGCGAGCCGGTGCCCCCACTGCTCCTCGTGCACCCGGAAGTAGTGCAGCGCGCCGGACAGCAGCCGCACCGGCCGCCCGTCCAGCAGGAAGTCCCTCTCGCCCACGGTGAACTCGCTCATACCGCCAAGACTCACCTCTTCCGGTGCCCGGCGCCATGGACGAAGATCGGCACCCCTTGGACAAAAAACGGCCGCCGCGGACGCCGGGAGGAGCAGCGATGTACCAGACCTGGATGCGGTTCTTCAGCCCCGGCCCCGCGCACCACCGCCTCGGCCTGGTCTGCCTCGGGGTCGGACTCCAGCACGGCGCGCTGCCCACCGTCGGCCCGCGCACCCTCGACCACCATGTGGCCGTCGTGATCAGCTCCGGCGGCGGCTGGTACGCCGGTGCGGACGGCCGCCGTACGACCGTCACCGCGCCCGCGCTGCTCTGGCTCACCCCGGGCGTGCCCCACCACTACGCCCCCGATCCGGACACCGGCTGGGACGAGGGCTTCGTGGACTTCACCGGGCCCGCCACCGCCACCTACACGGAACTGGGCTACATCGAGCCCGAGCGGCCCGTCGTGGCCCTCTCCGGCGCCGCGGGACCGCGCGCGGTCGTCGCCCGCATCGCCCGCGCCGCCCGCCGCGGCAACCCCCTCCTGGAGGTGGAGACCGGCGCCGCCGTGCACGAACTCCTCGTCGCCCTGCGCCGCGCCCGCGCCGACCTCGCCCCCGACGGCGACCAGGTGCTCGAAGCCCTCGCCCGGGACGCCTGCGCCCCGCTCAGCGTCGCCGACCACGCCGCCCGGCACGGCATGACCACCGCCGAACTGCGCGGCGCGGTCCGCCGGGCGGCCGGCTGCACCCCCAAGGACTATCTGCTCGGCATCCGGCTCGGCCGCGCCAAGGAACTCCTCGCCGCCACCGAACTGCCCGTCGCCGCCGTCGCCCGCCGCGTCGGCTACGACGATCCCGCCTACTTCTCCCGCCTGTTCACCCGCCGCGTCGGCCTCGCCCCGGTCCGCTTCCGCGCCCAGCAGGGCCGCAGCGTCCCGGGCGGCTGGAGCGACCGGGTCCCGGACCCGGACGATCCCCCGATGATCGACCCCGGTCCTCCCCCGACGCCAGGCCCCGGCGATCCATCCATCGGACACGGTATGAGTTCCGCCCCGCCGACCACATAGGGTTGGCGTCCATGACCACCAGCAACACGGGTACGGGTGACGTGGACCCCGCGGTCCGCCAGGAACTGGAGCGGCTGCGCGACAGCATCGACAACATCGACGCGGCCGTCGTCCATATGCTCGCGGAACGCTTCAAGGCCACCCAGCAGGTCGGCCGCCTCAAGGCCGTGCACCAGCTGCCGCCCGCCGACCCGGCCCGCGAGGCCCGCCAGATCGACCGGCTGCGCCGGCTCGCCGAGAACGCCAAGCTCGATCCCGCGTTCGCCGAGAAGTTCCTGAACTTCATCATCGCCGAGGTGATCAGGCACCACGAGCGCATCGCCGAGGACACCAACGGGAGCTGAATCCTCAACCCGGACCCCCGGCACCGCATTCCGAACAAGGGGAAGGAAAGGGGCGGGTCGGATAATAACCGTGTAACGCTCCTCCTCTGTGCGCTGTCAGTCCCATCAGGCAGCATGGCGTGTATGTCCGTACTCACGCGCGATGAAGCGCGGCTCCGAGCTCAGCTCCTCGACGTCCACCGCTACACGGTCGAACTGGACCTCACCACCGGGGACGAGACCTTCGACTCCCGTACCGTGATCCGGTTCACCACGCGGTCCGACGGAGACACGTTCCTCGAGGTGAAGCCCGCCGAGCTGCGCTCCGTCACCCTGGACGGACAACCCCTTGGCCCGGATGCGCTGCATGAGGACCGGCTGCTGCTGAAGAACCTCACCGCGGGCGAGCACGAGCTGCGCGCGGAGGCGGCCATGCGCTACTCGCGCACCGGTGAGGGCATGCACCGCTTCACCGATCCGGTCGACGGCGAGACCTACCTGTACACGCAGCTGGCCATGGACGACGTCCGGCGCGTCTTCCCCGCCTTCGACCAGCCCGATCTGAAGGCCGTCTTCGAGGTTTCGGTCAAGGCGCCCGACGAATGGACCGTGCTCGCCAACACCGTCACGGAGCGCGGCGCCGACGGCATCTGGCGGGCCGCGCCCACCCCGCCGATCTCCACCTACCTGGTCGCCGTCGCCGCCGGCCCCTGGCACTCGGTGCGCACCGAGCACCGCGGGCTGCCCTTCGGCATCCACTGCCGCCGCTCGCTCGCGCCCTACCTCGACGCCGACGCCGAGGAGATCTTCGAGGTCACGCGCGCGTGCTACGACCGCTACCACGAGAAGTTCGAGGAGCCGTACCCCTTCGACTCCTACGACCAGGCGTTCGTGCCCGAGTTCAACGCGGGCGCCATGGAGAACCCGGGCCTGGTCACCTTCCGCGACGAGTTCGTCTACCGCTCCGCCGTCACCGACACCGAGCGCCAGCTGCGCGCCATGGTCATCTCGCACGAGATGGCCCACATGTGGTTCGGCGACCTGGTCACCCTCAAGTGGTGGGACGACATCTGGCTGAACGAGTCCTTCGCCGAGTACATGGGTTACCAGACCACCGCCGAGGCCACCCGCTTCAGCGACCCCTGGACCGAGTTCGGCGTCACCCGCAAGGCGTGGGGCTACGAGGCCGACCAGCGCCCCACCACCCACCCGGTCGCCCCCGAGGGCGTGGACGACGCCGCCACCGCCCTGCTCAACTTCGACGGCATCTCGTACGCCAAGGGCGCCTCCGCGCTGCGCCAACTGGCCGTCTGGCTGGGCGAGAAGGACTTCCTGGCGGGCATCAACACCCACTTCGCCCGGCACAAGTTCGGCAACGCGACCCTCGCCGACTTCCTCGACTCCCTCGCCTCCGTCACCGAACGCGATGTGCGCGCCTGGGCCGACAGCTGGCTGCGCACCACCGGCGTCGACACCCTCACGCCCGTGATCGAGACCGCCGACGGCGCCTGCACGCTGACCGTCGACCACCAGGGCAGCCGCCCGCACCGCATCGTCGCCGGTCTGTACGACCACGACGTCGCCGACGAGGGCCGGCTGATCCTGCGCGAGCGCCTCGAACTCGACGTCCCGCAGGACGCCCCGCGCCCCATCGGCAAGCGCCCCGCGCTGCTCCTGCTGAACGACGGCGATCTCACCTACGCCAAGATCCGCTTCGACGCCGAGTCCTTCGCCTCCCTCCGCAGCAGCCTGTCCGGGCTGCCCGACCCGCTCACCCGCGCGATCGTCTGGAACGCCCTGCGGGACGCGGTGCGCGACGGCGAACTCGCGCCCGCCGCCTACCTGGAGATCGCCCGCGCCCATCTGCCGCGCGAGACCGACCTCGCCATCGTGCAGGGCGTGCTCGTCTTCGCCAGCGGCCAGATCGCCGACCAGTACCTGCCGGCCGAGGAGCGCCCGGCCGCGCTCGCCACCCTCACCGCCCTCTGCCGCGACCTGCTGCGCCGCACCGAGGACGGCGACCACCCCGGCCTGCGGCTGATCGCCGTCCGCCACCTGATCAACGTGTCCGCCCACCCGGACACCATCGCCGCCTGGCTCACCGACGGCACCGTGCCCGGCGGTCCCGAACTCGACCCCGACCTGCGCTGGCGCGTCCTCGCCCGGCTCGCCGTGCTCGGCGCCACCGACGAGGCCGCCATCGCCGCCGAACTGGCCCGCGACCCGAGCGCCACCGGCCAGGAGGGCGCGGCCCGCTGCCGCGCCGCCCTGCCCGACCCGGAAGCCAAGCGCGCGGCCTGGGCCGCGATGTTCGAGGGCGACGACCTGTCGAACTACCTCTTCACGGCCACGGCCCACGGCTTCTGGCAGCCCGAACAGGCCGACCTGGTACGGGAGTACGTGCCGCGCCTCTACGAGGAGTCGGTGTCCCTCGCCGCCCGCCGCGGCCCCGCCATCGCCGCCTCCATCGGCCGCTGGTGCTTCCCGGTGCACGCCGTCGACGCCGAGCATGTGCGCCTGGGCGAGGCATGCCTGGACCGCGACGACCTCACCCCGTCCCTGCGCCGCGCCCTGGCCGACTGCCTGGACGACCTGGGCCGCGCCCTGCGGGCCCGCGAGGAGGAGGCGCGGAAGTAGGACCAACGGCCGGGCGCCGGTGGTCCTCAATGCCGATGCGGCGCCCGGGCCGGCCTCCTAGGCTCGGTGAATCGACCTGATCGACCGAACTCCGGAGGCAACCATCGTGATCGCAGTGACCGGCGCGACCGGAAACGTGGGCCGCGCCCTGGTGGACCGACTCCTCGCCGCGGGCCGGCCGGTACGCGCGCTGACCCGCGACCCGGAGCGGGCCGCGCTGCCCGAGCGGGCCGAGGTGGTGCGGTTCCGGCCCGAGGAACCCGCCGCCCTGTTCGACGGGGTGAGCGGGGTCTTCCTCTACGCGCAGGCCGTTACCGAGCCGCTGCTGGCGGCGGCCCGCGCGGCCGGGGTCCGCCACGCCGTCCTGCTCTCCAGCGGCATCGTCCAGGAGGGCGCCGACGAGACGCATCCCATCCATGTCCTGCACGCCACCGCGGAGCGGCTGATCCGCGACAGCGGCCTGGAGTGGACGTTCCTGCGGCCCAACGGATTCGCCACCAACGCCCTCCAGTGGGCGTCCCAGATCCGCGCCGGGAACACCGTCCGGGGCGTCTACGCGGACGCGGTCGCGGCGCCGATCCACGAGGACGACATCGCCGCCGTCGCCGAGCGCGCGTTCCTGGACGACGGGCACCAGGGCGCCGTACACCGCCTGACCGGACCGGCGGCGGCCACCAACGCCGACCAGGTCGCGGCGATCGGCGCGGCGATCGGCAGGGAACTGACCTTCGTCGAGATCGACCCCCGCACCGCCGGACCCGAGCTGTTCCCCTACCTGGACGCGCGCATGCTCGACCGCCTCCTCAAGACCTTCGAGGCCACCATCGGCGTGCCCCCGGAGATCACCGACACGGTCGAGCGGATCACGGGCACCCCGGCCCGCACCTTCGCCCGGTGGGCACGGGACCACGCGGCGGACTTCAGCGCCGATCCCGCGGCCTAGATGAGTGAGTCCGATGTTCTCAGTGGTCGTAGGCGATCAGGGATCGTTTGATCTTGGCGCCGGTGGTCCAGTTGTGCCAGATGCCGGCTGCCAGGGCGAGGAGTCGTTGTCCGGTGCGG
>NZ_JBMJCT010000021.1:0-102442 GCF_049222185.1 Streptomyces sp. LaBMicrA B280
GCCCTCGGGGTGGCCCTGCTGGTGCCGCTGGTGCTGCCCGCGATGCAGGGCGGCCTGCTGGCCGCGGACGGCGCCGGGGTCGGCGCGGGCCCCGGCCGCGGCGGCACCATCGCCGCGGTCAACCCGCTGGTGTCGCTGCGCGACAGCCTGAACACCACCGACGACCGCACGGTGCTGTCCGTGCGCACCAGCGGCCCCGACCTCTCGGACCTGTATCTGCGCATCGTCTCCCTGGACGACTTCGACGGCACCACCTGGAAGCCGGCGCAGCGGCACATCGTGAGCGTGCCGAACACGTTCCCGGCGCCGTCCGGGCTGAGTCCGGACGTCCAGCGGGACACCCTGCGGACCACCGTCACGGCGGCGGACTGGTACGCGCAGGACTGGCTGCCGATGCCCTATCCGCCGAGCAAGGTGCGGATCGGCGGCAGCTGGCGGTACGAACCGGTCGGCATGACGCTGGTGGGCGACCACGGCCAGACCACGCGCGGCAAGACGTACCAGGTGACCAGCCTGGACGTGCGGCCGACCGCGGGGCAGCTGGCGACCGCGCCGGAGCCGCCGGCCGCGCTGCGGCGCGCGTACACGACGGTGCCGGGCACGCTGCCGAAGGTGGTGGCGCGGACCGCCCGGGAGGTCACGGCGGGCGCGAAGAACCACTACGAGGAGGCCGTGCGGCTCCAGGACTGGTTCTCCACCGACGGCGGCTTCCAGTACGACACCCAGGTGGCGGTCGGCAGCGGCCCGGACGCCATCGCGAACTTCCTGAAGAAGAAGCAGGGGTTCTGCGTCCACTTCTCCTTCGCGATGGCGGCGATGGCCCGCACCCTCGGCATCCCGGCCCGGGTCGCGGTGGGCTTCGCGCCCGGCACCCCGCAGGCGGACGGTTCGGTGGCGGTGAGCCTGAAGGACGCGCACGCCTGGCCCGAGCTGTACTTCCAGGGCGTGGGCTGGACCCGGTTCGAGCCGACGCCGACGCGGGGCGTGGTGCCGTCGTACACCCAGTCGGTGGCGCCCGGCACCTCGCAGCCGGACCCGTCGCTGCCGTCCAAGAGCGGCTCCTCGAAGCCGTCGGCGGCCCCGTCGGCCGGTGCGGACTGCGCGGGCGGCCCGGGGGCGTGCGACACACCGTCGGCGGCGGCGGTCCCGGCCGGGGGCGGCAGTGGTCCTGGCCCGTGGTGGTTCGCGCTGATCGCGCTGGCCGTGCTGGTGGTACTGGCCGTTCCGCTCTCACCGCTGCTGTGGCGGACCCGGATGCGGTCGGTACGGCTCGGTGGGCATGCCCGCACCGACGCGGGGGCCGCGGCGCGGGCACTGGCCGCGTGGCAGGAGCTGACCGACAGCGCGTGGGACCTGGGGATCCTGCCGGACGGGTCGCTGACCCCGCGGGGCGCGGCCGACCGGATCATCCGCCTGGGCCGCCTCGACGGGCCGTCCGGCGCCGCGGTCCACCGCGTCGCCGACGCCCTGGAACAGGTCCTGTACGCCCCTCGGCCGCGCCCCGCCCCGGGAGTGGCCGACGACGTACGCCAGGTCGCGGCCGCCCTCCACGGCACGGCTCCCCGCACGGCCCGCCTGCGGGCCCGCTTCCTGCCCCGCTCGGCGGTCCGTGTCCTGTGGGCGCTCTCGGCCCGCTGGTCGGCGCTGCGCACCCGGGCGACGGCGGCCCGGCCGTCGATACGACGCCCGCGTCCATCGGAGCGATAGGGCCTGTCTGACGCACGCCCCGCGCCCCGCAAGGGGCGCGGGGAACGGCGCGACCAGCCACCACGGCGCGGCAGCCGACGACGGCGAGGCGGCGGCAAAGCCGGAGGCAAAACCGGAGACAAAGCCCGAGGGGTGACCACCGGTCCCGGTGGTCACCCCTCGGAAAAGCTCAGATCAAGAACGGCCGAACCAGCGGAGCGCTACCGTCCCTGTTCGTCCCGCCGTCTTTGCCACCGCTCCTCGATGCGATCCATCATGGACCGCTTGGCCCGCGCCGGGCGCCGTACCGCGCCCGCGGGTTGTTCCCCCGGCTTGGGCGCCTTGCGCCAGCCCGTGACCGCGAGCACCGCGCAGCCGAGCATCACGAGGAAACCCACGACGCTGATCCAGATCAGCTGGGCGACCATTCCGGCCATGAGGAGCGCGATACCGACGAGAAAGCCCGCGACCGCCTGGTAGACCCGCCGCCGGGTGTACGTACGCAGCCCGCTTCCCTCAAGCGCTGACGCGAACTTGGGATCTTCGGCGTACAGCGCTCGCTCCATTTGCTCGAGCATGCGCTGCTCGTGCTCCGAGAGCGGCACGGAGTCCTCCTCATCGTGCGGTCGCCGGGGCGACCCGGGGGGTCCCTTCAGGATAGGCAGGGAATCGCCCCCGTGAAACCCGCCCCTCTGCGCCAATTGACCAACCGGGGTCCCGCCATGGCCGTCCCGGCTCGCCGATGCTTCCATTCCCCGGCGGCCGACCCGTCATGCCGGGTGGTGTACCTCGATCATACGGCGCAAACCCCACGATCGGGGGGCTTGTGCTGTACTCCATCCGCCGCCGATGCCCTGATCAGCGGCGGGTCGGCCGCGTGCTCAGACCTCGGTGGCGCCCGGCGTCTCGCCGAGCACGTGCAGCTGCGTGGCCACGGAGTGGAACGCGGGTAGCTCGGCCGCGGCCGCCTCCAGCCGCAGCAGCGCGTCCAGCGCGGCGGGCTCGGTGTCCACCAGGACACCGGGCACCAGGTCGGCGAAGACCCGCACACCGTGCACCGCACAGGCCCGCAGGCCCGCGCCCTCGACCAGCGCGGTCAGCTGCTCGGCGGTGAAGCGGCGCGGCATCGGGTCGCCGGCGCCCCAGCGGCCGTCGGGGTCCTGGAGGGCCTGCCGGGCGTCGGTGAAGTGGCCGGCGAGGGCGCGGGCGAGCACGGCGCCGCCGAGGCCCGCGGCCAGCACGCTGAGGACGCCCTCGGGACGCAGGGCCGCGACCGCGTTGCGCATGCCCTCCGCCGGGTCGTCCACGTACTCCAGGACGCCGTGGCACAGCACCGCGTCGTAGCCGCCGCGCTCGACCACGTCGAACAGGCCGTGGGCGTCGCCCTGGACGCCCTTGACCCGGTCGGCGACCCCGGCCTCGGCGGCGCGGCGCTCCAGCGCGAACAGCGCGTTGGGGCTGGGATCGACCACGGTCACCCGGTGGCCGGCCCGGGCGAGGGGCACCGCGAAGTTGCCGCTGCCGCCCCCGGTGTCGAGGACGTCCAGCGCGTCCCGACCCGTCGCCTTGACCCGCCGGTCGAGGGCGTCCTGGAGGACCTCCGAGACCACGGCGGTACGCAGCGAGGCGCGGGTGCCGGAACGGTCGGAGCGCAGCGAGGCCGTATGCGGGTGGTGAGGGGAGACGGGCGGGCGCATCGGGTCCGACACGGCAGTTGGCTCCTCGGCAGGGCTGGCAGGGCTGGACGTCTTTCAGGCGTCTCCACCCTATGGCCTTCGGCGCTCCGCCTGGTCATCGCGGGGGGCGCGGCCGTGTCCGTCTCGCTCGGCGGACGCCGGGCGCACCACCCGTGGTCAGCCCGCATGCCGTACGTCACCGCGGGCCCCCGGACCGCCGGGCTCCTCGGCGTCCGGGCGGGGCCGGGGCAGGACCGGCTGGAGGACGAGCATCCGCTCCACGAGGCGCAGGAACATCGCCGCGTCCCGGATCAGGTCGTCGGCGTCCCGCCGGGTCGCGGCGCCCCGGATGCCGGCTTCGGCGCGGGCCCGGCGGGCGGCGCCGGAGGCGAAGAGGGCGCTCCACTCGGTCAGTTCGGGGGCGATCTCGGGCAGGACCTCCCAGGCGCTGCGGATCCGGGCGCGGCGGCGCGGGGAGGTCTCGGGGCGGCCGCGGGCGGCGAGCACGGCGGGAAGGAGGCGGTATGCGCGATGTCGTCGGGCTGTCCGGGAGGTCTCGGGGCGGCCGCGGGCGGCGAGCACGGCGGCGGCGGTGCGCAGGGCGGCGAGGTGGGCCGTCGCATAGCGCTCGTTCGGCGTTTGAAGGGCGATCGCCTCCGACAGGCCGGCGCGGGCCTGGGCGAGCAGGTCGAGGGCGGCGGGCGGGGCCGTGGCCCGCCGCAGCACGGGGTGCACATCGCTCGCCGGGCCGCTCGCGGAGGGGACGGCGCGGTTCAGTGAGGGGGCAGGGCCGAGGGCGCGGCGCCGGGGTGCGGCGGCGGACGGGTGGGCCATGACGAACCTCCTGTCGTCTGGGTCACGGCACGAGTGCCGTAGTGCCCATCGTGAGGTATGCCACTGACAATCCGATCCGACCTGGGCTTTTGCTTCAAGGGAAAGACGGGCATAGTTTTGTACTGACCAGTCAGTTCAAAAATACCGAACCGCAGGGGGGCTTGTGGACGGCGCGCACGTCACGGCCGAGGGCCTCGGGCTCAAGGGACCGCGGGGGTGGGCCTTTCGGGGCGTCACCCTCGACGCGGCACCCGGCTCGCTGATCGCGATCGAGGGACCGTCCGGCTCCGGCCGTACATCCCTGCTGCTCGCGCTCACCGGCCGGATGAAGTGCACCGAGGGAGTAGCCACCGTCGGCGGATCCACACTTCCCCGGCACCTGGCGGCCCTGCGCCGCTTCAGCGCGCTCGCCGGTGTGGCCGGGGTGACGGATCTGGAACCCGCCCTGACCGTCGGCGAGCACCTGCGCGAACGCGCCCTGCTCCAGCACCGGTTCGGCGACTCCCTGCGCGAGCTGCTGCACCCGCGGGCCGGACGCTCGCACGAGGCGCGGCTGCGCGTGGACGAGGCGCTCGCCGCGGCCGGGCTCGACCTGGAGACGCTGCCCAAGGGCTCCCGGACGGCCGTACGCGACCTGGAGCGGGTGCAGGAGCTGCGCCTGTCCGTCGCCCTGGCGCTCATCGGCCGGCCCCGGCTGCTGGGCGTGGACGACCTCGACACCAAGCTGTCGGAGGCCGAACGCGCCGAGATGTGGGACCTGTTGCGCTCCCTGGCGCGCGCGGGCACGACGGTCCTGGCGGTGTGCCGTACCGCCCCCGAGGACTGCGTCACCGTGTCCACGGTCCGCACCGACGAGGACGCCCCGAGCCGACGGGCCGGGAGCCGCACCGAGGAGGACGCCGATGCGCTCGCCTAGGCTCGCCGCCCTCGAACTGCGGCGCTTCGGACGCGGCAGGCTCCCGCGCGCCGCCCTCGTCGCCCTGCTCGTGCTGCCGCTGCTCTACGGCGGCCTGTACCTGTGGTCCTTCTGGAACCCGTACGGCCGCCTGGACCGCATCCCCGTGGCGCTGGTCAACGACGACAAGGGCGCCACGGCGGGCGGCAAGAAGATCACCGCGGGCGACGACCTCGTGTCCGGGCTGCGCGACAGCAAGACCTTCGACTGGCACGAGGTCGGCGACGCCGAGGCCCGCAAGGGCGTGGAGAACGGCACGTACTACCTGTCGCTCACCATGCCGACGGACTTCAGCGAGCGCATCGCCTCCAGTTCCGGCGCCGACCCGGAGACCGGCGCCCTCCGGGTGCGCACCAACGACGCGAACAACTACATCGTCGGACAGATCTCCCGCACGGTCTTCAACGAGGTGCGCTCGGCCGCGTCCAGCAAGGCGTCGCGGTCCTTCCTGGACAAGATCTTCATCTCGTTCTCCGGCATCCACGACAAGACGGTCACGGCCGCCAAGGGCGCCGACAAGCTGAACACCGGCCTGGGGAAGGCCGAGAAGGGGTCCAAGGACCTCGCCGACGGGCTCGTGGATGCCAAGAGCGGCAGCGGAAAGCTCGCCAAGGGCATCAAGAAGCTGCACACGGGCTCCGGAGACCTCCAGGAGGGCTCCCGGCAGGTCGCCGACGGCACCCAGGCGCTCGCCGACAAGGTGGACGGCGTCTACGCCCAGGCGGGCCCGTTCCTGAAGGACAACGAGAAGACCATCGGGGACACCGCGGGCCTGGTCGCCGACTCGGCCAGGGCGGTCCAGGACAACCTCGACGTCCTGGTGAAACACGCGCCCCAGGCCGCGAAGGGCGCGCGGCTGTCCGCCGCCGTCCTCGCGGACGTCTACAAGGACCGCTGCGAGGGCGCCACCGTCCCGGACTCCTTCTGCCCGCAGCTCAAGAAGGCGAAGCAGGCCGCCGAGGACGTGTCCGGCGTCGCCGACGACCTGAACACCCTGATCGCCGACCAGAACGGCGACCTGACGACCATGCGGGACAACCTGGGCACCCTCCAGAAGCAGGCGACCGCCCTCCAGAAGAGCGCCCCCCACCTCTCCGAGGACGTCAGCGACGCCGTCAAGAAGATCGACAAGCTGAACGCGGGCGCGCAGCAGGTCGCCGCAGGTGCCAAGAAGCTGCACACCGGTCTGGCCACCGCCGAGACGGGCGCCACCACCCTGGACGCGGGCATCGGCACCGCCAAGACCGGCGCCCAGACCCTCGACGGCGGCCTGTACAAGCTGACCGACGGCTCCGGGAAGCTCGCCGGGGGGCTGCACGACGGCGCCAAGAAGATCCCCGACTACGACAAGCACGACCGCGACCGGCGCACCGGCGTGATGGCCGACCCGGTCCAGCTGGCCTCCCACGATCTGCACAAGGCGCCCAACTACGGCACCGGGTTCGCCCCGTACTTCATCCCGCTGTCCCTGTGGGTGGGCGCGATGGTGGCCTACATGCTGATCGCGCCGCTCAACCGGCGTGCCCTGGCGGCCGGTTCACCGGCGTGGCGGATCGCGCTCGCCGGATGGCTGCCGGTGGTCGCGCTGGGCGTGCTCCAGGTGGGCGCGCTGATGGCCGTACTGCACTGGGCGATCGGGCTCCAGATGCTGCGGGCGGCCGGCACGATCGGCTTCCTGTTCCTGGTCACCGCGTGCTTCGCGGCGATCGTGCAGTGGCTCAACGCCCGCTTCGGCGCGGCCGGCCGGATCCTGGTCCTCGCCCTGCTGATGCTCCAGCTGACCTCGGCGGGCGGCACCTATCCGGTGCAGACGAGTCCGGGCTTCTTCAACATGATCCACCCGTATCTGCCGATGAGTTACGTCGTGTCGGCGCTGCGCAGGCTGATCACCGGCGGCGGGCTCGGCCCGGTGTGGCAGGCGTGCGCGGTGCTGACCGCGTTCACCGTGGGCGCCCTCGCGCTGACCGCGCTCGCGGCCCGCAAGCGGCAGGTGTGGACGCTGGACCGGCTGCACCCGGAGCTGACCCTGTGAGCCCCGGACCGGCCCGGCCGGCCCGGGTACCTGTGAGAATCGGTGCCATGGAAAGCAGCAGCGCCAGGTCCGGCGGCAGCACGCGCCGGGAGGCGACCCGGCAGAAGCTCTACGAGGCGGCCGTCACACTCATCGCCGAGCAGGGCTTCTCCGCGACCACCGTGGACGAGATCGCCGAGCGGGCGGGGGTCGCCAAGGGCACCGTCTACTACAACTTCGCGAGCAAGTCGGTCCTCTTCGAGGAGCTGCTGCGGCACGGGGTCAGCCTGCTCACCGCCTCCCTGAAGGAGGCCGCGGAACAGACCGCGCACGAGGGCGGCAGCAGGGTGGACGCGCTGGACGCGATGGTCCGCGCAGGGCTGGTCTTCATCGACCGCTACCCGGCCTTCACCCAGCTGTACGTGGCCGAGCTGTGGCGCACCAACCGGGCCTGGCAGTCCACGCTGATGGTGGTGCGCCAGGAGGCCGTCGCCGTGGTCGAGGGCGTGCTGCGCGAGGGCGTGGCGGGCGGCGAGTTCAGCGAGGAGATCGACGTCCAGCTGACGGCGGCGGCCCTGGTCGGCATGGTCCTGGTGGCCGCGCTCGACTGGAAGTCCTTCCAGCCGCAGCGCTCCCTGGACGATGTGCACGCGGCCCTGTCCCGGCTGCTCCAGGGCCGGGTCAGCGGCAGGGTCTGAGCCACCGGGGCGGCCGCACACCGCCGCACGGCACGGAAGGCGCCGGTCCACCGCTGGACCGGCGCCTTCGCGCTCCCCCGTACCTTTCCCCCGTACTCCCCCTGGGTCATGGCCAGGCGGCGGGCACCGTTCCGCAGCCCCGTGCCGGCGGTACCGGGCCGCGCCCCCTTGCCGAGCTCCACTCTTCCGTCCCGAGCCCCTCCGGCCCATCCGTGCGCCTACTCATCCGGCGGCCTAGGTACGGATACTCAGACCTGCGCGCACCTGCCCAGGACGGGCGCCCCCGGGCCTCGCTACGATCGCCTGCGTGTCCGTACTCCCGCTCGTCTTCACCAGTGGCTGGGCCAGCGGCATCAACGCCTACGCGGTGGTGCTCCTGCTCGGCCTGTTCGGCGTGACCGGGGTGAGCGACGACGTCCCCGGGGCCCTCCAGCGGCCCGAGGTGCTGATCATCGCGGGCGTGCTGTTCCTGTGCGAGGCGGCGGCCGACAAGGTGCCGTACGTCGACTCGGTATGGGACTCCGTGCACACCGTGATCCGGCCCGCCGCGGGCGCCTGGGTGGGCGCGCTGCTCGCCGGGCACAGCGGTTCGTACTCGGAGGTGGCGGCCGCGCTGATCGGCGGTTCGACGGCGCTGGCCAGCCACTCGGTCAAGGCCGGGACGCGGATGGCGGTCAACGCCTCGCCGGAGCCGTTCAGCAATATCGCGCTGAGCATCGGCGAGGACCTGGGCGTCGGCGCGCTGGTCTCCTTCGCGATGTTCCATCCCGAGGCGGCGGCGGTCATCGCGGCGGTGCTGCTGGTCGCGGGGCTGGCCGCGCTGTTCTTCCTGGTCTCCCGCATCCGGCGCTTCCTGCGCCGCCGCGCCCAGCGCCGCGAGGAGCGCCGACTGGCCTCACGGGTGCCCTGAGCCGGCCTCACGGGTGCCCTGAGCTGCGCGGAGCCCGCCCCGAGATCGCGTTGTCAGTGGTGGTCGCTAGAGTCGCAGACATGGCACGGATCGCGGTGATGGGCGCCGGTACGGGCGCGATGGCGGCCGCCGCCCGGCTGGCCGTCGCGGGCCACCGGGTGGTGGTGTACGAGCGCACGGACACCTACGGCGGTGCGGTGCGCCGCTTGGAGCGGGAGGGGTTCGGCTTCGACACCGGCCCGGGGCTGCTGACGCTGCCCGCCGTCTACCGCGACCTGTTCGTCAAGACCGGCAAGGAGCCGCTGGAGGACCGGGTCGGGCTGGTCCAGGTCGACCCGTCCGCGCGGCACCTCTTCGCGGACGGCACCGAGGCCGTCCTGCCGAACGCGTCGCGCGCGGGCGTCGTCGCGGCGCTGGACGCGGCGCTGGGCGGCGGCGCGGGCGGGCGCTGGGGTGACTTCCTGGTGCGGGCCCGCGAGGCCTGGGACCGCACCCGCCGGCCGCTGCTGGAGGAGCCCCTGTGGCCCGACTGGCAGGTGCTGCGGGACAAGGAGCCGTATCCGGCGGTCCCGCACAAGCGGCTGCTGCGCACCCGGCGCGCGAGCACCCTGGCCGAGATCGGCGCCTGGGAGCTGCGCGACCCCCGGCTGTCGGCCCTGCTCGCCGGGTACGCGCTGGCCCACGGCGTCGACCCGGCCACCGCCCCGGCGAGCGCGGCCGTGCTGCCGTACATGGAGCACGCCTTCGGCACCTGGTATGTGCGCGGCGGGATCCGGGAGTTGGCGCGCGCGGTGTACGAGCGCTGCCTGGCCCGGCGGGTGGAGTTCGTCTTCGGCGCCGAGATCACCCGGGTCCTGACCGAGGACGGCCGGGCCGCCGGGGTCGAGCTGGCCGACGGGACCGTGGCCGAGGCGGACTTCGTGGTCGGGGCGGAGCCCTGGCGGCTGGGCGGCCTGGTGGCGGGGACGCCGTACGGACCGGGGGCGGTCGCGCCGGAGCCGGAGGACCGGTTCCCGGGGCGGATGGTGGTCTGCCTGGCCCTGCGCGGGGCGCGCGAGCCCGGTGCCGCGCATCGCACGGTGGTGCACTCGGCCGACCCCGAGGGCGAGCTGGACCTGTTCCGGCACGGCACCCCGCCGGGCCTGCCGACGGTCCGCGTCGACCGCCCCGACGACCCCGCGCTGCGCCCCGACGAGGCGCACGAGTCGATGGTGCTGACGGCGACGGTCCCGGCGGCGACGCGGTACGACTGGGGCGCGCCGGGTGTCGCCGACGCGTTCGCCGAGCGCATGATCACCGCCGCCGAGCGCGCGGTGCCCGGGCTGCGGGAGCGGATCCTGTGGCGCGAGGTGCGCACCCCCCTGGACACCGCCCGGGAGACGGGCGCCACCGGGGGCGCGGTCCCGCCGCCCGCGCTGGCCGCGCCGCGGGGCGCGCTGCACCCGGCCAACTCCACGGCGATACCGGGCCTGTTCGCGGTCGGCGGCTGGTCCCATCCGGGTGGCGGGCTGCCGCACGCGGGCATGTCGGGCGCGCTGGTGTCCGGGCTGATCGTGGAGGGTCCGGACTTCCGGGGCTCGCAGTGACCCACGCGTGAGCCGGGCCGGGCCCCGACCGGGGCCCGGGTCTCACTCCGGCCGACGCCCGGGTCTCAGTAGCGGTACTGCTGCTCGTCGTACCCGGCGCCCGGCTGCTGCCGGCCGTGACCCTGGTAGGGGTACGGCTGCTCCTGCGGGAGTTCGCCGCCCTGGCCCTCGTCGGTGCGCTGCTGCGGCACCCACACCCCGCCGGCCGGGGTCTCCCCGTAGCCGCCGGTGGCGTACGGCTCCTGGGGGTAGCCCTGCTGGCCGCCGTACTGCTGGCCGTAGCCGGGGTCGTAGCCGTCGCCGGGGTAGGACTGGCTGCCGATGTAGGGGTCCGAGTAGTTGGCGTAGCCCTGCTGGGAGGCGGCGTCGTAGCCGTACCCCTGTTGCTGTCCGTAGCCGGAGTAGTCGTAGGACTGGCCCTGCTGCTGGACGGCGTGGGTGGCGGTGTCGCCGTAGACGCCGTAGTTGCCGGTGTCCTCGGGCAGCGGCAGCGGCTCGTAGACGGAGGCGGGCTCGGCGGAGGGGGGACGCGCGGGCGAGAAGACGTCGTCGCGGTCGTAGTCGTCGTAGGCGTCCGGGACGGAGCCGTCCGGGGCGTAGGGGTCCGGGGCGTAGGGGTCCTGACCGGGGGCCGGATCGTCGTCGTCCGTGCCGGTGGGAGCGGGCGCGGGGGCCTGCGCGGCCTGGGCCTTGCGGTCGCCGCGGCCGCGGCGCCGCTTGCTGCCGCCGGTCTCCGCGGCATCGGCCTCGGGCCGCCGGACCGCCCAACCGGCCACGAAACCGCGGCGGAAGGAGAGCGTGACCAGGGTCTGCCCGACGGCGAAGGCGATCGCGCCCGCGCCGATCACGAGGACGGACGGCATCATGACGCCGACCACCACCCCGAGGAAGCCCGCGAAGGCGAGCAGCCGCCAGCGCAGGCGCGCCTTGTACTGCAGCAGCACCTCGCCGAGCAACCACAGCGCGACGCCGCCGAATGCGATGTAGAGGACCGTCCAGCCCATGTACGCCCCTCTCCCAGTGGCCGTTACGCAGTGTGTCTCAACACCACGCGGCAGGTCTAGGCCTGCGGGGGGTGGTGCAGGCCCAGGTTCTCGTAGATCTCCAGGGTCGCCGTGGAGCTGTTGAGCGTGATGAAGTGCAGTCCGGGCACGCCTTCGGACAGCAGTCGCGCGCAGAACTCCGTGGCGAAGTCGATACCGATGGAGCGTACCGCCGCCGGATCGTCCTTCGCTGCGAGGATCCGCTCTTTCAGGGCGTCCGGGAACTGAGCGTTGCTGAGCTTGGGCAGCCGCTCCAGCATGCGCACGCTCGTGACCGGCAGGATCTCCGGGATGACCGGGGTGTCGCAACCCGCCCCCACCACCCGGTCGCGCAGCCGCAGATAGGACTCGGGCTGGAAGAACATCTGGGTGATGGCGTAGTCGGCGCCCGCTCGGCACTTGTCCACGAAGTGCGCGACATCGGTGTCCCAGTCCGCGGAGCGGGGGTGCATCTCCGGGAAGGCGGCGACGCCCACGCAGAAGTCACCCGACTCCTTGATGAGGCGCACCAGTTCGGCCGCGTAGGTCAGGCCCCTGGGGTGCGCCACCCACGCGCCCATGGGGTCGCCGGGCGGATCGCCGCGCACGGCGAGCATGTTGCGGATCCCGGCGTCGGCGTACTGGCCGATGATGTTGCGCAGTTCGGCGATGGAGTGGTCGACCGCGGTGAGGTGGGCGACGGGGGTGAGCGTGGTGTCGGCGACGATCTGCTGCGTCTCCCTGACGGTGCCCGCGCGGGTCGAACCGCCGGCGCCGTAGGTCACGGAGACGAAGTCGGGGGCGACCGCCTCGACCCTGCGCAGCGCGGTCCACAGGTTCCGCTCGCCCTTGGGGGTCTTCGGCGCCGAGAACTCGAAGGAGTACGTGGTCTTGCCGTCGGCGAGCATGTCCCGCACGGTCCGTGCGCGATCAGTCCTGGTCGATGCGGTTCCGAGGGCCATACCCGCAGGTTAGCCAGGGGACGGCGGTCCCCCAACCGAACTCCGGAAATTTGCCCGAATTGTCGACTTACTGTCCACCCCTTGGGACGCGTTCCCGAGACGGGCCCCGAGTCGAGCCCCGAACCGGACCCCGAGTCGAGCCCCGAGCCGGGCCGCTCAGGACCGCCGCAGCCGCCGGGCGAACTCGGCCGCCGCGGCACCCGGGTCGTCGGCCTCGGTGAGCGCGCGCACCACGACCACCCGGCGGGCCCCGGCCGCCAGGACCTCGTCCAGGTTGCCGAGGTCGATGCCGCCGATGGCGAACCAGGGGCGCTCGGTGCCGAGCGCGGCGGTGTACCGGACCAGGTCGAGGCCCGGGGCGGGGCGGCCGGGCTTGGTGGGAGTGGGCCAGCAGGGCCCGGTGCAGAAGTAGTCCACGCCCTCCTGGACGGCGGCAGCGGCGGCCTCGTCCTCGGCGTGGGTGGAACGGCCGATCAGCACGTCCTCGCCGAGGATCGCGCGGGCCGCGGGGACCGGCAGGTCGCCCTGGCCGAGGTGGAGCACATCGGCGCCGGCCGCGTGGGCGACGTCGGCCCGGTCGTTGACCGCGAGGAGCCGGCCGTGCCGGGCGCAGGCCTCGGCGAAGACCTCCAGGCAGGCCAGTTCCTCGGCGGCCTCCATGCCCTTGTCGCGCAGCTGCACGATGTCGACACCGCCGGCCAGCACCGCGTCCAGGAACTCGGGCAGGTCGCCCTGGCGCCTGCGGGCGTCCGTGCACAGGTACAGCCGGGCGTCGGCGAGCTCGGCGCGGGCGGTGTCGGACATGCGTGGGCCCCCCGGGGGTCGGTGTGTGTGCTGGGTGGGCGGTGGCGCACGGCGCGCGGGGCGTCGTACGCCACCCCCTCAGGTGGTCGGGCTCAGACGGCGAGCGCCTGGGCGCGGCGCTTCACCTCCGTGCCGCGATTCTCGCTGAGGGCCTGCGCGGGGGTGCCGGGCAGGGTCGGGTCGGGGGTGAAGAGCCATTCGATCATCTCTTCGGCCGTGAAGCCGTCGTCCCGCAGGAGCGTCAGGGTCCCGGTCAGGCCCTTGACGATCTTGTCCCCGTCGATGAAGGCGGCGGGGACGTACAGGGCGCGGTTCTCACCTCGGCGTACGGCGATGAGCTGGCCGTCCTTGACCAGCTGCCGCACACGCGTCACCTCGATGCCGAACTGTTCGGCGATGTCGGGGAGGGTGAGCCAGGCGGGGACGAGAGCGTCGATCTTCGTGTCAATCTCGGTCACGGGTACTAGCGTAGGCGTTCGGCCGGGTGTGGTGCTCGATGCCGGTGGCCGGGTGGCGGCTTCAGCCGGTCGTGGCGTCCTTCAGCGGCCTGCCCGGGTCCGCCAGCGCCCCCGCGTCCAGCGGGCGGCCCGCCTCGATCAGCTTGCGGCCCTGGGCGAGATCGCGCGGCCGGCCCACGGCCAGCAGGGCGACCAGGCGGTCCGCGCGCAGCCAGCACACCGTCCAGGCCGGGCCCGCGGGGTCGCCGCGCCACACCAGCCGGTCGGCGGCGGCGTGGTGACCGGCGTACTGGACGAAGCGGCCGAACTGCTCGGACCAGAAGTACGGCACCGGGTCGTAGCCGGCGGTGGTCTCGCCGAGGATGCCGGCGGCGACGGTGCGCGGCCCCTGAAGGGCGTTGTCCCAGTGGTGCACGAGGAGACGTTCGCCGTAGCGGGCCGAGGGGAAGGAGGCGCAGTCGCCGACGGCGTACACATCGGGCGCGGAGGCGCGCAGCCGGGCGTCGGTGACGACCTCGCCGGACGCGCCCAGCTCGATGCCGGAGCCGGTCAGCCAGCCGGTGGCGGGGCGGGCGCCGATGCCGACGACGACCGCGCCCGCGGGCAGCCGGGTGCCGTCGGCCAGCACCACCGCGCCGGACGGTGCGCAGTTCGGCGCCGCTGTCGGCGTACCAGCGGGCCATGGGGGCGGCGACCTCGGCGGGCAGCACCCCGGCGAGCGGCCGGTCGGCGGCCTCGACGACGGTCACCGCGCAGCCTGCCTCCCGGGCGGCCGTGGCGAACTCGGCGCCGATCCACCCGGCGCCGACGACCACGATGTCGTGCTGCCGGGCGAGCACGGGCCGCAGCCGTTCGGCGTCGTCCAGGGTGCGCAGCAGATGCACGCCGGGGACGCCCTCGGTGCCGGGCAGGGTGACCGGTTCGGCGCCGGTGGCGAGCACCAGGACGTCGTACGGCACCGGGCCCGCCTCGGTGTCCAGTTCATGGTCGGCGGGGCGGGCCCCGAGGACCTCGCAGCCGAGCCTGAGGCGCACGCCGAGCGCGTCGAAGTCGAGGTCGAAGGCGGAGCCCTCGGCCTTGCCGAGCAGGACGGCCTTGGACAGCGGCGGCCGGTCGTACGGCTGGTGCGGTTCGGCGCCGATGACGGTCACCTCGCCCGCGAAACCCCGCTCCCGCAGGGCGACCGCGGTCTGCACCCCGGCCATGCCCGCGCCGACGACGACCACGCGCCGGATCCCTGCCGTGCCCTCCTGGGCTGTCTGCTCGCTCACCCGATCACCATAGACAGATGACGATCAGTCAGTCAGGTGGCGTGCGCGGTGACCTGTTCCACGACGCTCGTGCCGGAGCCGGGCCCCGACTCCCATTCCCAGGTCTCCTCCAGGCGCACCCGGCCGTCGGGCAGTTCCACCACCGTGGACACGCAGTGGCCGCAGGCCGTGCCGCCGTCGGTGCGCAGCTGCACGTACCGGAAGTCCAGGCGGTCGCCCGCGCGGGTGCCGACCAGATGGCCGCGGACGATGTCGCCGCCCCGGTACTCGGCCCAGATCGCGCCGTCCCGCTCGTGGTAGGCGAAGCGGGTCCGGGTACCGACCTGACCTGCGGACTGGTCGGCCACGGGGGCGAGGACCAGGCCGTCAAGCGACGGGGCCATGACCAAGGGCTCCCTTACGGGTGACGAGGGGGGCGGGCTAGGGTGGCCACCGTACAAGCACTCGCGGGAGCCCGGACGCACCGGGCTGAGAGGGAGGCTGACGGCCTCCGACCGTACGAACCTGATCCGGGTCATGCCGGCGAAGGGAGGGGCTGGACGCCCATGTCCACACGTACGCCCGAATCCTCGGGCAGTTCTGACGTCCTGGTCGTCGGGGGCGGGATCATCGGGCTGGTCACGGCCTGGCGCGCGGCGCGCCGGGGGCTCGCGACGGCCCTGGTGGATCCGGCGCCGGGCGGCGGGGCCGCGCAGGTGGCGGCCGGGATGCTGGCCGCGGTCACCGAACTGCACTACGGCGAGGAGACGCTGCTCGCCCTCAATCTGGAGTCGGCGCGCCGCTACCCCGGCTTCGTGGCCGAGCTGACCGAGGCGAGCGGCCGGGACCTCGGCTACCGGCGCTGCGGGACGCTCGCGGTCGCGCTGGACGCCGACGACCGCGCCCAGTTGCGCGAACTGCACGCCCTCCAGCGGCGCTGCGGCCTGGAAGCGGAGTGGCTGTCGGGCCGGGAGTGCCGCCGCCTGGAGCCGATGCTGGCGCCCGGGGTGCGCGGCGGGCTGCGGGTCGACGGCGACCACCAGATCGATCCGCGGCGGCTGGCCGCGGCGCTGGTGACCGCGTGCGAGCGGGCCGGGGTGGTGTTCCACCGGGTGTGGGCGCAGCGGCTGGACGTCGCGGGCGACCGGGCCGTCGGGGTCACCACGGCGGACGGGGCGCCGCTCGCCGCCGGGCAGGTGGTGCTCGCGGGCGGCAGCCTCAGCGGGCGGCTCGCGGGCGTGCCACAGGAGGTGCTGCCGCCGGTGCGGCCGGTGAAGGGGCAGGTGCTGCGGCTGGCGGTGCCGAAGCGGTACGCGCCGTTCCTCAGCCGCACGGTGCGGGCCGTGGTCCGGGGCGGGCAGCTGTACCTGGTGCCCCGGGAGGACGGCGAGCTGGTCGTGGGCGCCACCAGCGAGGAGCTGGGCTGGGACACGACGGTCACGGCGGGCGGGGTGTACGAGCTGCTGCGGGACGCGCACGAGCTGGTGCCGGGCATCACCGAGCTGCCGCTCACCGAGACCCGGGCCGGGCTGCGGCCCGGGTCCCCCGACAACGCGCCGCTGCTCGGGCCGTCCGGGCTCGACGGGCTGCTGCTGGCGACCGGGCACCACCGCAACGGGGTGCTGCTCACGCCGGTCACCGGGGATGTGATGGGGCAGTTGCTGGCGGGAGGCCCGCTGCCCGAGGAAGCCCGTCCGTTCACGCCGGAGCGCTTCGGCGCGCCGCGCACCCAGCAGCTGGAGCAGACCGTATGAGCGCCGTGTCGTCCACCATCACCGTCTCCGTCAACGGGGAGCGCCGGGAGATCGCGCCGGGCACCGCGCTCGACGCCGTCGTACGGTCCCTCGTGCGGGCCCCCGCCGGGGTCGCGGCCGCCGTCAACGAGACGGTTGTACCGCGGGCGCAGTGGGCCGGGACCGCGCTCGCCGAGGGCGACCGGGTCGAGGTGCTCACCGCGGTGCAGGGAGGCTGAGCCATGACCGACGATCGCCTGGTCATCGGGGGTACGGCCTTCGGGTCACGGTTGATCATGGGTACCGGCGGGGCGCCCAGCCTCGATGTGCTGGAGCGGGCGCTGGTGGCTTCGGGCACGGAGCTGACGACGGTCGCGATGCGGCGGGTCGATCCGTCCGTGCACGGCTCGGTGCTGTCCGTGCTGGAGAAGCTCGGCATCCGGGTGCTGCCGAACACGGCGGGGTGCTTCACCGCCGGGGAGGCCGTGCTCACGGCGCGGCTCGCGCGGGAGGCGCTGGGGACCTCGCTGGTGAAGCTGGAGGTCATCGCCGACGAGCGGACGCTGCTGCCGGATCCGGTGGAGCTGCTGGAGGCGGCGGAGACGCTGGTGGACGACGGGTTCACGGTGCTGCCGTACACCAATGACGATCCCGTGCTCGCGCGGAAGCTGGAGGACGTGGGGTGCGCGGCGGTGATGCCGCTGGGCTCGCCGATCGGGTCGGGGCTCGGGATCCGCAACCCGCACAACTTCCAGTTGATCGTGGAGCGGGCGGGGGTGCCGGTGATCCTGGACGCGGGGGCGGGGACGGCGTCGGACGTGGCGCTGGCGATGGAGCTGGGGTGTGCGGGGGTGATGCTGGCGTCGGCGGTGACGCGGGCGCGGGAGCCGGAGCTGATGGCGGCGGCGATGCGGCACGCGGTGACCGGGGGGCGGCTGGCGCGGCTGGCGGGGCGGATACCTCGCCGGTACTGGGCGGAGGCGTCGTCTCCCGCGGCGGGCCTGGCCGTGCTCGATCCGGAGCGTCCCGCGTTCTGAGCCGGTGTCTCCGTGTGCGGCGCGCGATCACCGTCGGCGGCTCTGCGCCCGCGGAACATCGCGTCCCCGCGTAAGAAGCGTCACAGGTCCGCTGCAGTGCCCAGGTGGGAGAGGCGGAGGGGCGGGGGATGTCCGTGGGGGCTCGTAGACTCGGCGTGTGGATATGACCCTTCAGGACGCCCTCGTCGGGCACGTGCTCGACGGTCGGTATCGCGTGGACGCGCGGATCGCGGCCGGCGGGATGGCGACGGTGTACCGGGCACTGGACATGCGCCTGGACCGGGTGCTCGCGCTGAAGGTGATGCATCCCGCGCTGGCGGCCGACGGCGTCTTCGTGGAGCGGTTCATCCGCGAGGCGAAGTCCGCGGCCCGGCTCGACCATCCGAATGTGGTGCAGGTCTTCGACCAGGGCACCGACGGCTCGTATGTGTACATGGCGATGGAGTACGTCGCCGGGTGCACCCTGCGTGACGTGCTGCGCGAGCGCGGCGCGCTGCGGCCGCGGGCCGCGCTGGACATCCTGGAGCCGGTGCTCGCCGCGCTCGGCGCCGCCCACCGGGCCGGTTTCGTGCACCGCGACATGAAGCCCGAGAACGTGCTGATAGGCGACGACGGACGGGTCAAGGTCGCCGACTTCGGCCTGGTCCGCTCCGTGGACACGGTGACCAGTACGACCGGCTCCGTGCTCGGCACCGTCGCCTACCTCGCCCCCGAGCAGATCGACCAGGGCGCCGCCGACCCCCGCGTCGACGTGTACGCCTGCGGTGTCGTGCTCTACGAGATGCTGACCGGCGCCAAGCCGCACTCCGGGGACTCCCCCGCGCAGGTGCTCTACCGGCACATCAACGAGGACGTGCCGCCGCCCTCCGCGCTGGTGCCGGGGCTGGCCCCGCGGCTGGACGAACTGGTCGCCTCGGCCACCGCCCGCAACCCCGAGGCGCGCGCGTACGACGCGGTCGCGCTGCTCGCCGAGGCCCGGGAGACCCGCGCGGCGCTGACCGGGGAGCAGCTGGACGCCGTACCGCCGGGGGCCAGGGCGGTGGAGCACGAGAACGCGGAGAACCGTACGAGCGTGATCCCCCGCGCGCTCACCGTGCCCCGGCCGCTCCCCGTCGACGAGGACGGCGACGGCGTCAGCCGCACCACCCGCTTCCAGACCCCGCCCGCCGTGCCCCCGCGCCGGTCCCGGCGGCTCATGCTCACCCTCGCCGTCGCGGTGCTCCTGGTGCTCGGCGCCGGCACCGGGGTCTGGTACATCAACTCCGGCCAGTTCACCAAGGTCCCGCCGCTGCTGACGAAGACCGAGGCACAGGCGCGGGACCGGCTCAAGGACGCCGGGCTGGACGTCGGGAAGGTGAAGCGGGCCTACGACGACACCGTCGAGCGCGGCGCCGTGATCAGCACCGACCCGGGGCCCGGGGCCCGGATCCGGGACCATGACGCGGTGACGCTGACCGTCTCGCTCGGCCCGGAGACGGTCAAGGTCCCGGACCTGGCCAACCTGCCGCTCGCGAAGGCCCGGCAGAAGCTCAAGGGCGCCGGTCTGGAGCCGGGCATGGTCACCCGGGAGTTCAGCGACGACATCGACGCGGGCGCGGTGATCTCCACGGCCCCCAAGGCGGGCACCGAGCGGCACACGGGCTCGGCGATCGCGCTGACCGTCAGCAAGGGCAGCCCGATCGACGTGCCGGACGTCACCGGCGACGACCCCGCCGACGCGCGGCAGGAGCTGACGAGCGCCGGACTCAAGGTGAGGATCGCGAGCGAGCAGGTCAACTCCGCGTACGACAAGGGCAAGGTGGCCCGGCAGAGCCCCGGCGACGGCAAGCAGGCCGCCGCGGGCGACACGGTGACGCTCACCCTGTCCAAGGGCCCGCAGATGATCGAGGTCCCGGACGTGACCGGCGACAGCGTGGACGACGCCCACCAGGCGCTCGAGGACGCCGGGTTCAAGGTCAGCGAGGACCGCGGGATCCTCGGGCTGTTCGGCGACACCGTGCAGAAGCAGTCCGTGGAGGGCGGGAAGACCGCGCCCAAGGGGTCCACGATCACGATCACCATCAGGTGAGCCGCGCGGACGACGAGCCGGTGACCGGGTTCACCCCCGGTGCCGGTCCGCCCGCGCCCGCGGACATGACACCCTGAACGGGTGAGTTCCGTTTCCTCGCCCCTCCCCCGGTCCCTCCCGCGCAATCCCGTCGGCGGCCATGTGCCCGTGGCCGGCGGTCTGCACTCCGTGGGGCTGTCGTACGCCCATGAGCTGAAGGCGGAGACCGTCCAGGTCTTCGTGGCCAACCCGCGCGGCTGGGCCACCCCCGCCGGGAACCCGAAGCAGGACGAGGCCTTTCGCGCGGCCTGCGCCGAGGAGTCGGTCCCGGCGTACGTCCACGCCCCCTATCTGATCAACTTCGGCTCGCACACCGAGGCGACCGTGGAGAAGTCGGTGGAGTCGCTGCGGCACTCGCTGCGGCGCGGCCGGGAGATCGGCGCGCTCGGCGTGGTGGTGCACACCGGCAGCGCGACCGGCGGACGGGCCCGCGAGGTGGCCCTGAAGCAGGTGCGGGAGCACATGCTTCCGCTGCTGGACGAGCTGACCCAGGACGACGACCCGTTCCTGCTGCTGGAGTCCACCGCGGGCCAGGGTGCCTCGCTGTGCTCGCGGACCTGGGACTTCGGGCCGTACTTCGAGGCGCTGGACGCCCACCCCAAGCTGGGCGTGTGCCTGGACACCTGCCACATCTTCGCCGCCGGGCACGATCTGACCGGCCCGGCCGGCATGAACCAGACGCTCGACCTGCTGGTGGAGACCGTCGGCGAGGGGCGGCTGAAGCTGATCCACGCCAATGACTCCAAGGACGTGGTCGGCGCGCACAAGGACCGGCATGAGAACATCGGCTCCGGCCATATCGGCGAAGAGCCCTTCCGCGCCCTGATGAACCACCCGGCGACCGCGGGCGTCCCGCTGGTCATCGAGACCCCCGGCGGCAAGGAGGGCCACGCGGCGGACGTGGCCCGGCTCAAGCGCCTCAGGGACGGCTGAGGCGAGCCTTCGGCACCACCGGCCCGCGAGCCTCGGGGACCGCCGCCAGGGCCGTCACAGCTCCGGCCCCTCCCCCGGCTCCTCCTGGTAGGAGTAGCGCTGCTCCTTCCAGGGATCACCCACGTTGTGGTACCCGCGCTCCTCCCAGAAACCGCGCCGGTCGGCCGTCATGTACTCCACGCCCCGCACCCACTTGGGCCCTTTCCAGGCGTACAGATGGGGCACGATCAGGCGGACCGGGAAGCCGTGCTCGGCGGTCAGCAGCTCGCCGTCCTTGTGGGTGGCGAAGAGGGCGCGGTCGGAGAGGAAGTCCGCGAGGCGCAGATTGGAGCTGAAGCCGTACTCCGCCCAGACCATCACATGGGTGACGTCCGGAGCCGGCGGTGCCAGGTCCACGATCGTGGCCGCCGGGACCCCGCCCCACTCCGCGCCCAGCATGCTGAACTTGGTCACGCAGTGCAGATCGGCCACCACGGTGGCGTACGGCAGGGCCGTGAACTCCTCGTGGTTCCAGCCGTGCTTGTCGCCGTCGGCGGTGGCGCCGAAGACCCGGAAGTCCCAGCGCTCGGGCCGGAACTTGGGGACGGGGCCGTAGTGCGTGACCGGCCAGCCGCGCTGGAGTCGCTGCCCCGGCGGAAGCTCGGACCCTGCCGCCGCTCCAGACTCTCGCTCCACCGGATGACCCATGTAACCATCCTGGCAGACCTCGGGCAGTGTCCTTGACCGCCCCTCCTTGAAACGGGCAAACGCCATCAAACCTCGGCACACTTACTAAGTCCGCACTTACTGGACGATCTTCGCGTCCGGTGCAATCATGCGGCCCACACCTCCCCCGACATCCGTGCGGGAGACATCCGTGTGGAAGGAGCCGCTGCGATGCAGGGCGACCCCGACGTCATCGAACTGCTCAACGAGCAGCTGACCGCCGAGCTGACGGCGATCAACCAGTACTTCCTGCACTCCAAGATCCAGGACCACCGGGGGTGGTCCAAGCTGGCGGAGTACACCCGGCGCGAGTCGTTCGACGAGATGCGGCACGCGGAGATCCTGACCGACCGCATCCTGCTGCTCGACGGGCTGCCGAACTACCAGCGGCTCTCCCACATCGAGGTGGGGCAGACGGTGACCGAGATGTTCCGGGCCGACCGGCAGATCGAGGTCGAGGCGATCGACCGGCTGCGCCGGGGCGTGCAGATCATGCGCGACAAGGACGACATCACGTCGGCGAACATCTTCGAGGCGATCCTGGCCGACGAGGAGCACCACATCGACTACCTGGACACCCAGCTGGAACTGGTCGACAAGCTGGGCGAGGCGCTGTACATCTCGACGGTGATCGAGCAGAACCAGCCGGACCCCTCGGGGCCGGGCACCGGCAGCTTCTAGCGGTGGCGCCTCAGGCGGCGTCGTCCAGTCGGTCGAGGGTCGCCGGGGCGCGCTGTTCGATCAGCTCGCGGCGGGGGCAGGCGCCCCGGCCGAGCAGGGCCTGGATGCGTCGTACACAGCGGCCGCAGTCCGTGCCGGCCTTGCACGCGGAGGCGATCTGGCGCGGGGTGGCGGCGCCGTCCTCGGCGTGCTGCTGGACCTGGGCCTCGGTGATGCCGAAGCAGCTGCACACGTACACGCGGACTCACCTCCCGACGGGATCACCGTAACTCTGCCGTCCCGTTCCCGGTGAGGCAAACCTAACCTTACCCGCCGCTTCGCGACCGCAAAAGGGCGAGGGGCGCGGATCCCCTGTGATCCGCGCCCCAGCCCGCCTTCTGACGAAGGGACCGCCTACTGGTCCCGGTACATCTCCGCGACCAGGAACGCCAGGTCGAGGGACTGGCTGCGGTTGAGCCGCGGGTCGCAGGCCGTCTCGTAGCGCTGGTGCAGGTCGTCCACGAAGATCTCGTCGCCGCCGCCCACGCACTCGGTGACGTCGTCGCCGGTCAGCTCCACATGGATGCCGCCCGGGTGGGTGCCGAGGCCCTTGTGCACCTCGAAGAAGCCCTTGACCTCGTCGAGCACGTCGTCGAAGCGGCGGGTCTTGTGCCCGGAGGCCGCCTCGAAGGTGTTGCCGTGCATCGGGTCGGTCACCCAGGCCACCGTGGCGCCGGACGCCGTGACCTTCTCGACCAGCTCGGGCAGATGGTCGCGGATCTTGTCGGCGCCCATCCGGACGATGAAGGTCAGCCGGCCCGGCTCCCGGTCGGGGTCGAGGCGGTCGATGTACCTCAGCGCCTCCTCGGCCGTGGTGCTCGGGCCGAGCTTGATGCCGATCGGGTTGTTGATCTTCGAGGCGAACTCGATGTGCGCGTGGTCCAGCTGGCGGGTGCGCTCGCCGATCCACACCATGTGCCCGGAGACGTCGTACAGCTTGCCGGTGCGGGAGTCGACCCGGGTCAGGGCGGACTCGTAGTCCAGCAGCAGCGCCTCGTGCGAGGAGAAGAACTCGACGGTCTTGAACTCCTCCGGGTCGGTGCCGCAGGCCCGCATGAAGTTCAGCGCGTTGTCGATCTCCCGGGCCAGCTGCTCGTAGCGCTGGCCGGAGGGGGAGGTCTTCACGAAGTCCTGGTTCCAGGCGTGCACCTGGCGCAGGTCGGCGTACCCGCCGGTGGTGAAGGCGCGCACCAGGTTCAGCGTGGACGCGGAGGCGTTGTACATCCGCTTGAGCCGCTCGGGGTCCGGGATGCGGGCGGCCTCGGTGAAGTCGAAGCCGTTGACGGAGTCGCCCCGGTAGGTCGGCAGCGTCACCCCGTCACGGGTCTCGGTCGGCTTGGAGCGCGGCTTGGAGTACTGGCCGGCGATGCGGCCGACCTTCACCACGGGCACGGAGGCCGCGTAGGTGAGGACGGCGCCCATCTGGAGCAGCGTCTTGAGCTTCTGCCGGATCTGGTCGGCGGACACCGCGTCGAATGCCTCGGCGCAGTCGCCGCCCTGGAGGAGGAACGCCTCTCCCTTGGCGACGGCCGCCATCCGGGCGCGCAGCTGGTCGCACTCGCCCGCGAAGACGAGCGGCGGATATGTCTCCAACTCCGCGACGACTTCGCGCAGCGCCACGGGGTCGGGGTACTCGGGCTGCTGCGCCGCGGGCAGGTCTCGCCACGTCGCTTGAGCGGCGGCGGCTTGGGAATCAGCGTTCACGGTCACAGCCCCAGGTTACGGCCTCACGTCCGACCCACCGGCCTCAGCTCACAAAATGAGACGGAGCGGGGCGACCGCCCCACCTCGTCGACCCCCGCGTCTGCGGGGACCAGGTGCATCGGGCCCCGGGGACCGGCCGGACATGGGGTACGCTGCGCAGCATGTTCGCGCTTTCCAACCAGAACTGGTGGTGGACCGCTCCTTCGGCGGCCCACTGAATCGCGCGCACCCAGATTTCGCGAAGGCCGCCCGAGGGGCGGCCTTCGGTGTTTTCCGGGGTCGTTCCTCTCCTTCCTGATCGAGTAGGAGACCGACCCGTGGACCTTGAGGACCTGTTGTCCGACCCCCGCCCCTTCGCCCTGCTGCGCCGCCGGGTGCCCGGCCGCGCCGAGCACCCGGTGGAGGTGCTGATCGGCCCGGTCGCCGGCCGCGACCGGCTCGCCGAGCTGCCGGACGAGGGCCTGGCCCTGGTGCCGTTCCGGCAGATCCGCGAGCGCGGCTTCGACGTCCGCGACGACGGCACCCCGC
Organism: Streptomyces sp. LaBMicrA B280; assembly: GCF_049222185.1. Classification (NCBI taxonomy): domain Bacteria; kingdom Bacillati; phylum Actinomycetota; class Actinomycetes; order Kitasatosporales; family Streptomycetaceae; genus Streptomyces; species Streptomyces sp. LaBMicrA B280. The sequence continues at coordinate 24,320 of NZ_JBMJCT010000021.1, forward strand.
TCCTGGTGCTGACGCCCGAGGAGTCGTACGAGATCCCGCTGGACGAGGCGCTGCGGCGGCTTCCGGCGCACGAGGTCCGGGTAGAGGGCGGCGGCTTCGACGTCGGTGACGAGGAGTACGCGGGGATCGTCGGCCGGGTCCTGGAAGAGGAGATCGGCGGGGGCGAGGGCGCGAACTTCGTGATCCGGCGGACGTACGAGGGCGAGATCCCGGGGTTTCGCCGGGCGGACGCGCTGGCGCTGTTCCGGCGGCTGCTGGAGGGCGAGCGGGGGGCGTACTGGACGTTCGTGGTGCACACCGGGGAGCGCACGCTGGTCGGCGCGAGCCCCGAGGTGCATGTGCGGATGTCGGGCGGCACGGTCGTGATGAACCCGATCAGCGGGACCTACCGCTATCCCGCCGAGGGGCCGACGCCTGAGCACCTGCTGGACTTCCTCGCCGACGGCAAGGAGATCGAGGAGCTGTCGATGGTGGTCGACGAGGAGCTGAAGATGATGTGCACCGTCGGCGACATGGGCGGGGTCGTCGTCGGGCCGCGGCTGAAGGAGATGGCGCACCTCGCGCACACCGAGTACGAGCTGCGCGGCAGGTCCTCCCTGGACGCCCGGGAGGTGCTGCGCCAGACCCTGTTCGCGGCGACGGTCACCGGGTCGCCGGTGCAGAACGCGTGCCGGGTGATCGAGCGGCACGAGGTCGGGGGGCGCGGGTACTACGCCGGTGCGCTGGCCCTGCTCGGGCGGGACCCGGGCGGCGCGCAGACCCTGGACTCCCCCATCCTGATCCGCACCGCCGACATCGGCGCGGACGGGCGGCTGCGGGTGCCGGTCGGGGCCACGCTGGTGCGCGGCTCGGAGCCGGCGGGCGAGGTCGCCGAGACGTGGCGCACCCCACAGGGGCCGCCGCCCGGGGTGAGAGGTCCGCCACGCGGGGGCAGGGCCCGGGCGGCCGCGCGCGGAGCGGGAGCTGCCCCGGCTGGCCGACGACCCCCGGGTGCGGGCCGCGCTGGACGGGCGGCGGGCCGCTCTCGCCCCGTTCTGGCTGCGGATGCAGCAGCCGGCCGCCGAGATGAGCGGACACGCCCTGGTGGTCGACGGCGAGGACACCTTCACCGCGATGCTGGCCCATCTGCTGCGCGCGACGGGCCTGGCGGTGACGGTACGGCGCTACGACGAGCCGGGGCTGCGGGCCGCGGTGCTCGCGCACGAGGGCCCGGTGGTGCTCGGCCCCGGCCCCGGGGACCCCTCGGACCTGGCCGATCCGAAGATGCGGTTCCTGCGGGAGCTGGCCCGGACCGTGCTGCGGGGGCACCGGCACGGGGTGCTGGGCGTGTGCCTGGGCCATGAACTGCTCGCGGCGGAGCTGGGGTTGGAGATCGTCCGCAAGGAAGTGCCGTACCAGGGGGCGCAGACGGAGATCGAGCTGTTCGGGCGCCCCGAGACCGTCGGCTTCTACAACAGCTTCACCGCCCGCTGCGACGAGGAGGCGGCGCGGGAGCTGGCGGCGCACGGGATCGAGGTGAGCCGGGCGGCGAACGGCGAGGTGCATGCCGTACGGGGGCCCGGGTTCGCGGGCGTGCAGTTCCACCCGGAGTCGGTGCTGACGCTCGACGGGGCGGCGATCGTCGGGGAGTTGCTGGGCCGGCTGCGCGGCGCCGACGCGTTCTGAAGCCACCGGGCTGTGGGCCGGGTGTCCGGCCCACAGCCCGGTGCGCTCGCCCGGTCTCAGCCGAAGAACACCCCGACCTCCTCGTACAGCTTCGGGTCGACCGTCTTCAGCTTGGCGGTCGCCTCGGCGAGGGGCACGCGCACGACGTCGGTGCCGCGCAGGGCGACCATCTTGCCGAAGTCGCCGTCGCGCACGCAGTCCACGGCGTGCAGCCCGAAGCGGGTGGCGAGCCAGCGGTCGAAGGCGCTGGGGGTGCCGCCGCGCTGGATGTGCCCGAGGACGGTGGTGCGGGCCTCGTTGCCGGTGCGCTTCTCGATCTCCTTGGCCAGCCACTCGCCGACCCCGGACAGCCGCACATGCCCGAAGGAGTCCAGCGACTGGTCCTTGAGCACCATCTCGCCGTCCTTGGGCATCGCGCCCTCGGCGACCACCACGATCGGGGCGTACGACGCCTTGAAGCGCGAGGTGATCCAGGCGCACACCTGGTCGAGGTCGAAGCGCTGCTCGGGGATGAGGATGACGTTGGCGCCGCCGGCGAGGCCCGAGTGCAGGGCGATCCAGCCGGCGTGCCGGCCCATCACCTCGCAGACCAGGACCCGCATATGGGACTCGGCGGTGGTGTGCAGCCGGTCGATGGCCTCGGTCGCGATGTTGACGGCGGTGTCGAAGCCGAAGGTGTAGTCGGTGGCGGACAGGTCGTTGTCGATGGTCTTGGGCACGCCGACGCACGGCACGCCGTACTCGTCGGACAGCCGGGCGGCCACCCCGAGGGTGTCCTCGCCGCCGATCGCGATCAGCGCCTCGACCTCCTGCTTGGCGAGGTTGTCCTTGATCCGGCGAATGCCGCCCTCGATCTTGAGGGGGTTGGTCCTGGAGGAGCCGAGGATGGTGCCGCCGCGGGGCAGGATGCCGCGCACGGCGGGGATGTCGAGGCGGACGGAGCGGCCTTCGAGGGGGCCCCGCCAGCCGTCCCGGAACCCGATGAACTCGTAGTCGTAACTCTGCACGCCCTTGCGCACGATGCCTCGGATGACGGCGTTGAGCCCGGGGCAGTCGCCGCCTCCGGTCAGTACTCCGACCCGCATGGAAATGTCCCTTCACCCGCAGTGCCTGACGCTTTGTCACGCTAATGGTGATGCGTGTCACATCGGGAGAGGCGGTACGGGTGAATCGGGGGGATTTCCATGGCAGTCGGGGCACGCCCGCGGGAGTCGGGGCCGGTGCGGCGGATGTGCCGGGCGCTACTCCTCGTCGAGGCCGCGTTCGATCGCGTACCTCACCAGCTCGACACGGTTGTGGAGTTGGAGCTTGCCGAGGGTGTTCTGCACATGGTTCTGCACCGTGCGGTGGGAGATGACGAGGCGTTCGGCGATCTGCTTGTAGCTCAGGCCCTTGGCGACCAGCCGCAGCACCTCCGTCTCCCGCTCGGTCAGCCGGGGCGCGCCCGGGGCGCCGGCGTCGGGCGCGGGCACCGGTTCGGCGGCCAGGCGCCGGTACTCGCCGAGGACCAGTCCGGCGAGGCCCGGCGTGAACACCGCGTCGCCGACGGCCGTACGGCGCACCGCGTCCAGCAGTTCGCCGGTGGACGCGGACTTCAGCAGATAGCCGGTCGCGCCGGACTTCACCGCCTCCAGGACATCGGCGTGCTCCCCGCTCGCGGACAGCACCAGGACACGCAACGCCGGGTTGTGCGCGACCAGTTCCTTGCACACCTGGACGCCGGGCTTGGCGGGCAGGTTGAGGTCCAGGACCAGCACCTCGGGATCGGCGGCCTTGGCGCGGCGCACGGCCTGTTCGCCGTCGCCCGCGGTGGCGACCACCTCGAAGCCGGACTCGGCCAGGTCCCGGGCGACCGCGTCGCGCCACATGGGGTGATCGTCCACCACCATGACCCTGATCGGATCCTGCCGCTGTGTCATCGCCGCCCCGCCTTCTTCCCCCGCGCCGCCAGGGCGCCCTTCGGTACCTTCAGTTCGACCTCCGTGCCCTGGCCGGGCACCGAGATCAGCTCGGCGCTGCCGCCGAGGTCGCGCAGTCTGCCCCGGATGGACTGGGCGACGCCGAGCCGCCCCTCGCCCTCGGCCTCGGCGAGCCGTCCCTCGGGGATGCCGGGTCCGTCGTCCCGGACGGTGACGAGGATGTCCGCCGGTTCGTCCTCGACCAGGATCCAGGCCCGCGCGCCCGCACCGGCGTGCCCGCGCACATTGTCCAGGGCGGCGCCGACGGCTGCGGCCAGCTCCCGGGCGGCGGCCGGCGGCAGCGGCACCGGGGCGCCGGGCGGGCGGCGGCCGGCGGCAGCGGCACCGGGGCGCCGGGCTCGGCCAGGCTCACCCCGTCGCGGGCGAACGGCGCGAGGAGGACGCGCAGATCGACCGGGCCGCCGTCGTCCGGGCCGTCGCCGTCCGGGTTTTCGCCGTCCGGGTTCTCGCCGTACGCCGGGGTCGTTGTGCGCGCGTCGGGTACGGCGGTGTCCCCGGCGGTCCGGGCGACCGGGAGCAGGCCGCCGGCGACCAGGGTGCGCAGGGCCACCTCCTGCTCCCCGGCCAGCCTGCCCAGTTCGGCCGCCTCGCCGCCGAGGGCGGTGCCGCGCCGCTTCACCATCGCGAGGACCTGGAGCACGCTGTCGTGGATGTCCCGGGCCAGCCGCTCCCGTTCCCGGGTCGCGGCCTGGATCTCCAGGGCGCGGGCGAGGGTGCGTTCGGAGGCGCGGGCCACCTCCACGACGTAGCCGATGCCGATGGAGGCCACCCAGACGAGGATCAGGCTGTGCAGGGTGTCCCGCGCGAGCTGGCCGCGCTCGACCAGGTTGGCGGCGGCCACCACCGTGGAGGCGACGGCGGCCCAGCGCCAACCGCCCTTGACCGCGAAGGCGAGGACGGCGCCGCCGGTCCATATCGTCGGCAGGGTGGGGCCGCCCGCGATCCGCTGATGGCTGTCGGCGAACGCGGTGAGCAGGACACCGGCGAGGGCGATGGTCAGGTCGGCGGCGAGGAAGCCCTTGGTGCAGCTGGCCGCGCCGCGCACCCGGGGCAGGGTGGCGAGGGTCCAGACGGCGAGCACGGCGTCGTAGCCGATCGCGATCCACGGACGGGTGAACTGGTCGTACGAGGTGACGCACAGGCCGAGCGCGTACAGCATGGTCAGCACGCGGTACCCGGCGAGCGCGCGCCACAGCGGCAGCTCCACCGACATCCTCAGCACGCGCTCGCGCCCGGCCATCCCCCGCGCCCCCCCGTAAAACCCGTGAACTGCGTGCGGCTACTTGCTCTCCGCTTCCTTGGCCTTCTCGGCCTCCTTGGCCTTTTCCGCCCTCTCCGCTTCCTTCTCCGCTTCCTTCTCCGCCTTGTCGGCTTCCTTGGCCGCCTTCGCCGCCTCCGCGAGCTGCCGCTTGGCGGCGGTCGCGTACATGTCGACGTACTCCTGGCCGGAGAGCTTCATGATCTCGTACATGACCTCGTCGGTCAGCGCGCGCAGGACGAAGCGGTCGTGCTCCATGCCCTGGTAGCGGCTGAAGTCGAGGGGCTTGCCGATGCGGATGCCGGGCCGCATCAGCTTCGGCATCACCTTGCCGGGCGGCTGGATCTTCTCGGTGTCGATCATCGCCACCGGGATCACCGGGGCACCGGTCGCGAGCGCCACCCGGGCAAGGCCCCCGGGCTTGCCCCGGTAGAGCCGGCCGTCGGGCGAGCGGGTGCCCTCCGGGTAGATGCCGAACAGCTCGCCGCGCTCCAGCACCTCGATTCCGCTCTTGATCGCGGCCTCACCGGCGCCGCGCGCCCCGGAGCGGTCCACCGGGAGCTGGCCGACGCCCTTGAAGAAGGCGGCGGTGAGCCGGCCCTTCACCCCAGGCGTGGTGAAGTACTCGGCCTTCGCGATGAAGGTGACCTTGCGGTCGAGCATCGTCGGCAGGAAGAACGAGTCCGAGAAGGACAGGTGGTTGCTGGCCAGGATGGCCGCCCCCTCGGCCGGAATGTTCTCCAGGCCCTCCACCCAGGGCCTGAAGGCGAGCTTCAGCGGCCCTCCGATGGCGACCTTCATCGTGCCGTACAACACCCGTGTGCCTCCCGTTTCCGTCGAACAGACCTTAACCCCCTGGACCGTCAAAGCACCCGACGGCCCTGGTCGGTGTCCGTGCGGTCGCGTACGGTGAAGCACATCCGCGTGTTCTCTCCACGCCCCGGCCGGACGGCGGCGGGGCCCTTCCCCCAGGAACAGGAGCGTCGAAGGTGCCGGTTCTCCCTGGAGCCGAGCCGTACCGCCACTCCGGCGGCGAGGTGGGCGTCCTCTTCTGTCACGGCTTCACCGGCTCTCCGCAGTCACTGCGCCCCTGGGCGGAGCACCACGCCGCGCACGGCCTGACGGTGTCGCTGCCCCTGCTGCCTGGGCACGGCACGCGCTGGGAGGACATGCAGCTCACGGGCTGGCAGGACTGGTACGCGGAGGTGGACCGCGAGCTGCGGCTGCTGTCCGAGCGCTGTTCCCAGGTGTTCGTCGCGGGCCTGTCGATGGGCGGCGCTCTCGCGCTGCGGCTGGCCGCCCTGCACGGCGAGCGGATCAGCGGCGTGGTCGTCGTCAACCCGGCGAACAAGGTCCATGGCCTGTCCGCGTACGCCCTGCCGGTGGCCCGGCACCTGGTGCGGTCCACCAAGGGCATCGCCAGCGACATCGCCAAGGACGGCGTGGCCGAGACGGGTTACGACCGGGTGCCGCTGCACGCGGCGCACTCGCTGCGCCGGTTCCTGCGCCGGCTTGACGGCGAGCTGCCCCGGATCGGCCAGCCGCTGCTGCTGCTGCGCAGCGCCCAGGACCATGTCGTACCGGCCGTCGACTCGGCCCGGGTGCTGGAGCGGATCTCGTCCGCCGAGGTCCGGGAGATCGTGCTGGAACACAGCTACCACGTCGCGACGTTGGATGTGGAAGCGGACCGGATCTTCGAGGAGAGCCTCGGTTTCATCGGCCGGCTCGCACCGATTCCGGGCAAGGAAGGGACGGCCGCAGTTGGCTGAGCACGACCCGGGTCCCGAGGGCCGAGAGGACCGGGAGGACCGGGAGCCGGAGGAGAACGGGCTGCGTTTCGACGAGGACGCCGCCTGGCGGGCCATCGTGGCCGGATACGGCGAGGAGCCGCCGGACCCGCCGGGCAGCAAGCCCTTCAAGCCGGTCGAGGACCTCGCGCTGCTGGAGAAGGACGCGCTGCTGGAGCAGTTGGAGAAGGACGCCGCGGCGCACGAGGGCGAGGACGGCAAGAAGGACGACGGCAAGAAGAAGGAGGGGGAGGAGCCGCGGCCCGCCCGGCCGCTGGGCAGCTCCGTCTCCTTCGCGCCCGGCGTCGGCCCCCGCGACCACCGTGCGCCGGAGCCGTCCGAGGACGACTTCGACGAGGACGACGAGGGCCACTTCGTGCCGCCCGAGCCGCCGCCGCTGGACACCGGCGACACCACGTCCAAGTTCGCCTGGCTCGGCGTGGTCGGCGGGCCGATCCTGCTGCTGCTGGCGGTGCTGCTCGGCTGGGACATGACCTGGTGGCTGACGACCCTCGGCATCGGCGGCTTCCTCGGCGGCTTCGCGACGCTGGTGGCGCGGATGCGGACGGACGAGGACGAGGACGACGATCCGGGCCGGGGGGCCGTGGTCTAGCCGAAGCCCGGGTCTGATCGGGGCCGGGGCCAGAGGGTTTGACCGGGGCCAAGGGGCTTGACCGGGGCCAGAGAGCTTGACCGGGGCTAACGGGCTTGACCGGGCCCGGGCTCCTGTTCGGTGGCCGGGATGCGCAGGGCGGCCAGGACCGGGAGGTGGTCCGTGGCGGCGGCCAGGTCGGCGCGGGTGACGCCCGGCAGGTCCTCGGGGACCCCGCAGCCGAGGACCTCGATGCCCTTGGTGGCGAACACCGCGTCGATACGCCGCGCCGGTGCGCTCCGCGTCCAGGTCTCCTCGCCGCCCCAGGGAGCCACCGCCCGGCAGTCCTGAAGGGCACCGGCGAGCAGGGCGAAGGTGCGGCCGTCGGGGCCCTCGTTCAGATCGCCGCCCACCAGGGCGTGCTCCGCACCGAGTCCGTCGAGCCGGTCGAGCAGCAGCCCGCCCTGGGCGTACCGCTCGGTGCCGTCGAGGCTGAGATGACAGCTGATCACCCCGAGCCTCGCCGCGCCGAAGCGGACCACCGCGGTGGCGAGACCGCGCCGGTGCAGACCGGGGGTGAGCGGCAGCAGGATGTCCTCGGCGCGCTCCACGGTGGCGCGCAGCGAGCACAGGATCGCGGGGCCCGCGGTGGTGCCGCCGCCGGTGAGGACGACGAGGCCACTGGCCCCGGCGAGCCGCGCGAGCTTCTTGCGCCAGCGGAAGAACCGGGGCGCCTCCTGGATGAGGACCAGGTCGGGCGCGCAGGCGGTGATCACCCGGGCGAGGGCGTCGGTGTCGTCGCGCAGGGAGCGGATGTTGTAGCTCAGCACGCGGACGACGGCTGAACCATCGGGTTCCGTGTGGGAGTTGGGGAGCGGCGCCATGTGGATCAATGTACGCCCAGAGGTGCGGGTGCGCGGCAGCCGGTTCACGGTGGCCGCCGCGCCCCGAGACGGGCGCGGCCGCTCCCCTCACAGGTGATCGCTACATGATCGGGTCGGGCTCACGGGCCAGGTCCGCCGCGCCGACCATGCCCGCCTTGTTGCCGAGCTGCGCCGCGATCACATCGGCGACGGGACGCCAGTTCCCGCCCACCAGCCACCGCTTGTACGACTTGCGGATCGGGTCGAGGACCAGCTCGCCCTCGTCGGAGAGGCCGCCGCCGACGATGAAGGCGGACGGGTCGAAGAGGGAGGCCAGGTCGGCGAGTCCGGCGCCGGCCCAGCGGGCCAGCTCGCGGTAGGAGTCGACGGCCACCGGGTCGCCCTGCCGGGCGGCCATGGAGATGTGCTTGCCCTCGATGCCGTCCGGGGTGCCGTCGCCGAGCGAGAGCAGCACCTCCGCGTTCTCGGGGGTGGCGTTGGCGCGCTGCTTGGCGTACCGGACCAGGGCGCGCCCGGAGGCGTACTGCTCCCAGCAGCCCTGCGAGCCGCAGCCGCACAGCAGGCCGTCCGGCACCATCCGGATGTGGCCGAACTCGGCGGCCACGCCGAAGTGGCCGCGGCGCAGCTTGTTGCCGATGATGATGCCGCCGCCGAGGCCGGTGCCGAGGGTGATGCAGATGACGTTGCGGTGGCCCTTGCCCGCGCCGAACTTGTACTCGCCCCAGGCGGCGGCGTTGGCGTCGTTCTCGACCACGACGGGGAGGCCGGTGCGGGCCTCGACCTTTTCCTTGAGCGGCTCGTTGCGCCAGTCGATGTTGGGGGCGAAGTAGACGGTGGAGCGCTGCCGGTTGACGTAACCGGCCGCACCGATGCCCACGCCGACGATCTCGTGCCCGGCACGCGCGCCCTCCACCGCGGAGGCGATGGCGTCCACGATGGCCTCGGGCGTGGTGGGGGTCGGCACCTTGAAGGTCGAGAGGATGTTGCCTTCCTCGTCGACCACGCCGGCCGCGATCTTTGTGCCGCCGATGTCGACGCCGATGGTGAGTCCCATGAATCCCTCAGTTCGGTCGAGCCCCGCTACGGCCAACCGTACCCGAGGCCCTTGCGGGCGAGGGCTTCAGTCCAGGTCGATGCGCTCTCCGGAGCCGGTGCCCTCGCCCCGGTCGCGGCCCTTGCCGCCGTCGTCCGCGCGCTCGTCCGGGCGCTCCTTGCGCCACTCGTCCGCGACGTCGTCCGGACCGGCGGTCCAGCGCCGTTCCTGGGACTGGACGGCGGAGCGGTAGGCGGCGAGCAGTTCACCGCCGGCGGCGGCGAGGTGGTCGAAGACGCCGGGGTTGCGCTCCATGACGGGTTCGACGGCGGCCTTCGCCTGCTGGACGACCTGCTTGACCATCTGCTGGGCGGCGGGTCCGGCGAGGGCACCGAGGGGGGACTGGAGGCCGGACAGCTTCTCGGCCACCGAGTCCACGAGCTTCTTCAGTTCTTCGGCGGCGGAACCGGGGGGCGGCCCGTAGGTGGTGCGGCGGCGGGCCTTCTCGGCCTCCAGGTCCTCGGCGCAGGCCGTGGCCCAGGCATCGGCGTCGGCGTCACTCACCCGCGGCTCCTCGTGCGGTTCGGCGGGGCGCTCTTCGCTCATGGCGGACTCCTGACTGCGGTACGCCCTTACGTATACGACGTTACCCGAACAGCCGTGGCCCGTTCACCGTGCGGCGGCGGGCCACAGGCCGGGGTCCGGGGCGAAGCGCACCCGCAGCTCGCCCTCGCGCAGCCCGGCGCCGGAGACGGTGCAGCGGCGCAGCGCGGAGGGCAGGGAGACGATCCGCCGGAAGGCGCTCGCGGTGATCACGAGTTCGTCGCCGCGCCGGATCAGATCGAGTTCCTCCCGTATGGCGCCGGGCAGCGGGATGTGCCAGACCAGCACCCCGTCCTCGGCGATCCGGTCGGCGACGGGCCACTCGACGGGGCGGTCCGTGCCGGTGACGGCGGGTACGGCGAGGGCGGCGAGGTCCTCCGGGGAGCCGGGGTCGCGGCCGAGGTGCGGCACGGTGTGCACCTCGCACCCCTCCTCGCCCTGCCACTCCCGGAGCGCCTTGCGCTGCTGGGCGACCAGGCCCGCGAGCCAGGTGTCGGGGGTGGTGTCGGGCAGGACGCGGTTGGCGACGAGGGCCTCGGTGCGCAGCCCGCGCAGGGCGAGGCCGAGCCGGGCGGTGCGCAGGGCGTCCACGGCGGCGGGGGTGGGTTCGGCGACGAGGCGTACGGCGGTGTCGCGGTCGGTGAGCACGGCCTCCACGGCGGCCAGCTCCACGTCCCAGCGGCCTGCCGTCTCGTACAGCCAGTCGGCGGGCATGGGGACACCGGCGAGCCTGCCGAGCACGGGACGCAGGGCGCGGGCGGCCTGGCGCTCGGGGGGCAGCAGGCGGCGCAGGTAGCGGCGCAGTTCCTCGGGGAGGGCGAGCAGCGCGAGGGCCCCCGGCAGGGGCGGCAGGTCCACGACGAGAAGGTCGTACCGCTCGGAGAGCGCGGCGTCGCGCAGTGCGCGCAGGAACGTCAGTTCCTCGGCGCCGGGCAGCGGGGTGACCTCCTCGGCGTCCAGGCGGGAGGCGCCGAGCAGATCGAGGACACCGGCGGCGCGCTGCTGGAACTCGGCGAGGTCCCGGCGGAACCCGGCGGCGGCGTCGGGGCGCCAGGCGGTGAGCCGGGGCGCGATCTCCACGGGCCGGGCCCCGGTCGGCGTCCCCAGCGCGGCGCCGGGCGGTCGGCGTCCCCAGCGCGGCGCCGGGGGTGTCCGGGCGCTCCGCGCTCAGCAACAAGGTCCGGCTGCCCTCGCGGGCGGCGCGCAGCGCGGTGGCGGCGGCGACGGTCGTCCGCCCGCCGCCACCGGGCCCCGTGATCAGGATGGTCCGCATGAGTCCGAACGGTAACGGACACCCCGTGGGGGGTGTCGCGGTGAGGGGACCTGCGTCAGGGGGTCTCGACGCGCTTCTTCAGGCCCGCGAGGGCGCGGTCGATGATGACCTTCTCCGCCTTGCGCTTGATCATGCCGAGCATGGGGATCTTGACGTCGACGGTGAGCCGGTACGTGACCTCCGTGCCGCTCCGACCCGCCGGTGCCAGCAGGTAGGACCCGTCGAGGGAGCGCAGCATCTGGGACTTGACCAGCGTCCAGGAGACCTCGTTGTCACCGGCCCAGGTGTACGCCAGCGTCTGGTCGTCCTTGATCGCGCCGGCGTCCATGACGAGCCGTACCTCCTGGGCACGCCCCCGCTCGTCGGTCTTGAGGACCTCCGCCTCCTTCACCTCACCGGTCCAGTCCGGGTAGCGGGCGAAGTCGGCGATCACCGCCATGACGTCGGCCGGAGCCGCCTCGATCGTGATGCTCGAACTGGTGTGTTCCGCCATCGCCGTGGCTCCTCCAGATGCGGACCGAAGAGACTCTTGCCGTGCGCTGCTGCGCACGTGTGTGCAGCGTGAAGGCTACCGTGCGCCCGCCTCGGCCCCGCCCGCGCCCCGTCACCACTGAAGGGCCCACGGCCGCCCGCTGCTCGCGAAGTGCCCCACGTTCACACACTCCGTCGCCCCGATCCGCATCCTGCGCGCCAGCGGCTGGTGGACATGCCCGAAGAGCGAATACCGGGGCCGGGTGCGCCGGATGGCGTCCAGCAGCGCCCGGCTCCCCCGCTCGAAACGGCGCGCGACGGTGTCGTACACCAACTCCGGCACCTCCGGCGGGATGTGTGTGCACAGCACGTCGACCTCGCCGACCGCCTCGATCTTCGCGGCGTACTCCTCGTCGGAGATCTCGTACGGCGTCCGCATGGGCGTGCGCAGCCCGCCGCCGACGAAGCCGAACGTCCAGCCGCCGATCTCCACCCGCCGCGCGTCCAGGACGGTGACGCCGGGACCGGCGTATTCCGGCCACAGCTGCGGCATGTCGACATTGCCGTAGGTGGCGTACGTCGGGGTGGGGAACGCGGCGAAGAGTTCGGCGTACTGCTTGCGCACCGCCTTCTCGATGGCGGTGAAGCGGTCGCCCTCGATCCCGCCCCACAGCTCGGCGCCGAAGGCCCGGGCCTCCTCGAAGCGCCGGGCGGTGCGCAGCTCCACGATGCGGTCGGCGTTCTCCTTCCCGAACAGGTCGGGGAAGATGCCGCGCGAGTGGTCGGCGTAGTCGAGGAAGAGCACCAGGTCACCCAGGCAGATCAGGGCATCGGCACCCTCGCCGGCCCGCGCCAGGTCCCGGGCGTTGCCGTGCACATCGCTGACCACATGGACGCGGTGGCGGCTGCTTCGAGGGGGTGTGGATGCCATGGCGATCAAGCGTAGGCGTGTGTGCCGCAGGTGAACAGTCCCGCTCGTGGCCTGCGGTTACTCGCCGGTCGGAGAGGCCGTGGACTACTGTGCGCGAAGGAACGCCATCGTGTGTGACGCAGCGAACATCTGGCCGGGACCCCCTGTCGGGAACCGCATACCGACGGGTAACGTCCGGGCAGTCCAGTCGTGCTCTGGGTTTCAGCCACCGGTAGCCCCGAGCACCAGCCCGAGCCTTGGACCGCACCGTCGCATCACACAACGTCGTGGCGCCGGCGCCCTATGAGGAGCAGCAGTCTTGCGCGAGTTCAGCCTTCCGGCCTTGTACGAGGTCCCTGCGGACGGAAACCTGACCGACATCGTCCGCAGAAACGCCGCGCAGCATCCCGACGTCGCCGTGATCGCCCGCAAGTCCGGCGGCACCTGGCAGGACGTGACGGCCCGGCAGTTCCTCGCCGAGGTGCACACCGCGGCCAAGGGACTCATCGCCGCCGGGGTGCAGCCGGGCGACCGGGTGGGCCTGATGTCCCGGACGCGCTACGAGTGGACGCTCCTCGACTTCGCCATCTGGAGCGCGGGCGCGGTGACCGTGCCGGTGTACGAGACCAGCTCGCCCGAGCAGGTGCAGTGGATCCTCTCCGACTCGGGCGCGACCGCCTGCGTCGTGGAACTGGACGCGCACGCGGCCGCCGTGGAGGCCGTGCGCGAGACGCTGCCCGCGCTGAAGAACGTCTGGCAGATCGAGGCCGGCGCGATCGAGGAGCTGGAGCGGCTCGGCCAGGACGTGTCGGAGGAGACGGTGGACGAGCGCTCCTCGCTCGCCTGCGCCGACGACCCGGCCACCATCGTCTACACCAGCGGCACCACCGGCCGCCCCAAGGGCTGTGTGCTCACCCACCGCAGCTTCTTCGCGGAGTGCGGCAACATCGTGGAGCGGCTGCGTCCGCTGTTCCGCACCGGCGAGTGCTCGGTGCTGCTCTTCCTGCCGCTGGCCCATGTCTTCGGCCGGCTGGTGCAGATCGCGCCGATGATGGCGCCCATCAAGCTGGGCTGCGTCCCGGACATCAAGCACCTCACCGATGAACTGGCCGCGTTCCGGCCGACGTTGATCCTCGGTGTGCCGCGGGTCTTCGAGAAGGTCTACAACTCCGCGCGCGCCAAGGCGCAGGCGGACGGCAAGGGTGGCGTCTTCGACAAGGCGGCCGACGCCGCGATCGCGTACAGCAAGGCCCTGGACACCGCGTCCGGGCCGTCGTTGGGGCTGAAGATCAAGCACAAGGTCTTCGACAAGCTGGTCTACGGCAAGCTGCGCGCGGTCCTCGGCGGCCGGGGCGAGTACGCCATCTCCGGCGGCGCCCCGCTGGGCGAGCGGCTCGGCCACTTCTTCCGGGGCATCGGCTTCACGGTGCTGGAGGGGTACGGCCTGACCGAGTCCTGCGCGGCGACCGCGTTCAACCCGTGGGACCGGCAGAAGATCGGCACCGTGGGTCAGCCGCTGCCCGGCTCCGTGGTGCGGATAGCGGACGACGGCGAGGTGCTGCTGCACGGCGAGCACCTGTTCAAGGAGTACTGGAACAACCCGGGCGCGACGGCGGAGGCGCTGGCCGACGGGTGGTTCCACACCGGGGACATCGGCACCCTGGACGAGGACGGTTATCTGCGGATCACCGGCCGCAAGAAGGAGATCATCGTCACGGCGGGCGGCAAGAACGTGGCCCCCGCGGTGATCGAGGACCGTATTCGCGCGCACGCGCTGGTCGCGGAGTGCATGGTGGTCGGTGACGGGCGGCCGTTCGTCGGCGCGCTGATCACCCTGGACGAGGAGTTCCTCGCGCGCTGGGCCGCCGAGCACGGCAAGCCGGCGGGTGCCACCGCGGCGTCCCTGCGCGACGACCCGGATCTGAACGCCGCGATCCAGGAGGCCGTGAACGACGGCAACGCGGCGGTGTCCAAGGCCGAGTCGGTGCGCAAGTTCCGCATCCTCGCGTCCCAGTTCACGGAGGACTCGGGCCACCTCACCCCGTCGCTGAAGCTCAAGCGGAACGTGGTGGCCAAGGACTACGCGGACGACATCGAGGCGATCTACGCGAAGTAGGCCGACCGCCCCTGACGCCCCGTCAGAGCAGCTCCTTCAGGCGCTCCGCCAGCAGGTCCCAGCGCCACTTCTCCGCCACCCAGCGGCGGCCCCGCTCCCCCATCCTGCGGCGCAGTTCGGGGTCGCCGAGCAGCGTGACGATGCGGTCGGCGGCGTCGCGGGGTGCGCCGCCGGGGACCACCCAGCCGCTCTCCCCGTCGAGGACGGCGTCGGGTGCGCCGCCGGAGTCGCCCGCGATGACCGGCAGACCGGTCGCGGACGCCTCCAGGTAGACGATGCCGAGGCCCTCGACGTCGAGACCGCCGCGGCGGGTGCGGCAGGGCATGGCGAAGACATCGCCCGCGCCGTAGTGGGCGGGCAGCTCGGACCAGGGGACGGCGCCGGTGAAGCGGACCGAGGCGGCGACGCCGGTCTCCCGGGCGAGGCGGCGCAGATCCTGTTCGTAGGGGCCGCCGCCGACGATCAGCAGCACGGCGTCCGGCTCGGCGGCGAGGATCCGCGGCATGGCTTGGATCAGCGTGTCCTGGCCCTTGCGCGGCACCAGCCGGGAGACACAGACGACGACCGGGCGGTCGGTGAGGCCGAGCCGGGCGCGCACCTCGGCGCCGCCGGAGGCCGGGTGGAAGGTCTTCTCGTCGACACCGGGCGGCAGTTGCACCATCCGCGCCGCCGCCTGGGGGGTGAGCGCGCCGGCGATCCGGGAGCGGGTGTACTCGCCCAGGTAGGTGATCGTGTCCGTCTCCTCGCCGATCCGGCGCAGCAGCTGCCGGGCCGCGGGCAGCTGGGCCCACCCGGCCTCGTGCCCGTGGGTGGTGGCCACCAGGCGCTCGGCACCGGCCCGGCGCAGCGCGGGCGCCATCAGCCCGAGCGGTGCCGCGGCCCCGAACCACACCGCGGTGCAGCCGTGCTCGCGCAGCAGCCCGGCCGCGCGCCGGGTCGCCCCGGGGGTCGGCAGCAGCATGGTCGTACGGTCGCGTACGACGGTGAAGGGCTGCTCGGCGTCGAAGGCGGCGGTCGCCTCGACGCCCTCCCGGCTCCGCTTCCAGGTGGAGGCGTAGACGACCAGCCGCTCGGGGTCCAGGCGCAGCGCCATGTTGTGCAGGAACGCCTGGATGCCGCCCGGCCGGGGCGGGAAGTCGTTGGTCACGATCAGGGTCTTGTGCATCGCCGCCGACCCTACCGAACCGGCCGTCCGGCGCCGGGCGGCGGCCGGTGCGTTGGCACGGCCCGGGGCGCTCGGGACATCATGGTCCCGCGGCACGGGACTCGAAGCGGAATCGAACGGCAGGGGAACACACGTGGAGACCAAGGACGCCCGGCGGTCGCCGGCGTACCTGCTCGCGACCTGGTGCGTCACCCGTGCGGTGCTGCTGCTCCTCGTCCTCGGGGTGTACGTCTTCCCCGGCCCGGACGTCACCACGGACGTGTCGGTGATCTACCGCAACTGGTACGAGGTGCTGCGCCAGGGCACGTTCCCGCTGGACGACGTCACCTGGCAGTACCCGCCGGCCGCCGCGCTGGCGATCCTCGCGCCCGCCCTGCTGCCGTTCCTCTCCTACCCGCACGCCTTCTTCGCGCTGGCGTTCCTCGCCGATCTGGTGATCCTGGCGCTGCTGCTGCGCTCGGCCCGGGGGCCCGGCCGGTCGCGGCGCGGGGTCTGGGTGTGGGTGGCGGGCGCCCCGCTGCTCGGGCCGACGGTGTACGCGCGCTACGACGTGATGGTGACCGCGGTGGCCGTGGCCGCGCTGCTCGCGGGGGCCCGGCATCCCCGGGTGATGGGCGCGCTGGCGGCCTTCGGGGCGCTGCTGAAGGTGTGGCCTGCGCTGCTGCTGGCCGGTGCGGTGCGGCGCCGGGCGTGGGTGTCGGCGGCGGTGACCGGGGCGGGGCTCACGGCGGCGTTCGCGCTGTGGATGCCGGGCGCGTTCGCCTTCCTGACCTTCCAGGGGGAGCGGGGCACGGAGGTGGAGTCGCTGGGCGCCCTGGTCTTCCATGTGGCCCGGCACTTCGGCTGGAGCGGGCAGGTGCTGCTGAACTACGGCTCGATCGAGTTCCTGGGCCCGTACGTGCCCGAGGTGAGCGCGGCGGCGCTGGCCCTGACGGCGGGCGCGTTCGGCTGGCTGCTGCTGTGGCGCCTGAAGGCCCGCCGCTTCCCCCCGCACACCCTGACGGACGCGGCGCTGACCGCCGTACTCCTGTTCACCACCACGAGCCGGGTGATCAGCCCCCAGTACCTGGTCTGGCTGATCGGCCTGGCCGCCGTCTGCCTCACCCACCGCGCGAGCCGCATGACCGCGCCCGCGCTCCTCGTCCTGGCCGCCTCCTTCCTGACCGTCCTGGAATTCCCCGTCGGCTTCGTCCACGTGGTCACCAGCGACTGGTACGGAATCACCCTCCTGCTCCTGCGCAACGCCCTGCTGGCCACCGCCACCCTGCTCGCGTCCCACCGCCTGTGGCGCACCACCGCCTCCCCACCGACCACCCCCGTCCAGCCGCTCCCCACGGGCAGGGAGACCCCGGTCTCCCCTTGAGGGCGCGCGCTCAGCCCAGCTGCGTCCTGACGTACCTCTGCCAGCGGGTGGTGAAGGCGGCCGGGGTCAGGCCGAGGACCTGTTTCAGGGCGGAGTCGACGGCGCCGGGGCGGGTGCTGTGGGTGCCGACGGTGCGGTAGAAGGCGGCGAGGCGGGCCGGGCCCCACTGGTCGGCGATCATGCGGCAGGCCAGCCAGCCGCTCTCGTAGGCGCGGGCCAGCTCGGTGGGGTCGCTGGTGAAGCCGAAGTCCTTGTCGGTGGGGAGCGCGGCGGGCAGCCGTCCGGCGCCGACGGCGCGGGCCAGTTCCGGGGCGGCCTGGGCCGGGGTGCGGTCGGTGCCCAGGTAGCCGATCCAGTCGGCGTAGCCCTCGGAGAGCCAGAGGGGGGTGGCCGCGGTGGTGTGGGCGCGGGTGGCCACATGGGTGGTCTCGTGGGTGAGGACGACCTGTTTGCCCATCGCGCCGAGGACGGCGTACGCGTCCGGGTTGATCACCACCCGGTCGGCCGGCGTCTGCCCCGCGCCGCCCGCCTCCCCGGTGGTCACGGCGGCGATCCCCCGGTAGTTCGCGGCGGGCGAGCCGAGCAGACCCGCCATGCCCGTCAGGGACTTGGGGACCAGGACGACGACCCGGCGCGTCCAGTCGGTGCCCCACTCCTTGGACACCGCCGGTACCGCCTCGTCGGCCATCCGCGCGTACGCGCGCAGATCGGCCGCCGACTGCCCGGTGCCGAGCACCAGGCTGTGCGCGCCGGGTACGGCGGTCACCGTGCCCTGGTCCCACAGCTGCTGCCCGGACTTGTCGGCGGGCCGGTCGGCGCTGACGTACCAGGTGCCGGAGGCGGTGCGGGCCAGGGTGAGGGTGCGCCGGGTGTCGACGGGGGCCCGGTCGTACCCGGCGACCCGGTAGGTGAGGTCGGCGTCCGCGGTGGCCCCCGCGGCGGTGCGGCGCAAGGTGGTGATCCGGTACGCCCAGGAGGCCAGCGGAAGGGCGCGCAGCCTGGTGTACTCGGTGCTCGCGCCCGTCGCGCCGTACGCCCCCGCGTCATGCCGCAAGAGCGCCGCCGAGCGCAGGTCGAGGAGGTGCTGCACCTCGCCCTTCGCGGAGTCGGCGGCCGTCCGCCCGGCGCACCCGGTCAGGGACAGCAGCAGGCACAGGGCCGTCGCCCCGACGCTTCTCACCCGCCTGCCACCGGCCATCACACGATCGTACGGCGCGTCGCCGGGGCGTCAGGGCCGGGTCACCGAGGAGATCGGCATCATCCCCACCGGGTCGTAGCGCACCGCGGCTCCCGGATGGGGCGCGTGGATGACCTGGCCGTGGCCGACGTACATCGCCACATGGCTGGCGTCGGAGCGGTAGACCACCAGGTCGCCGGGGCGGGCCTCGGAGAGCGGGATGCGCCGTCCGGCGAACCGCTGCTCCTGGGAGGTGCGGGGCAGCTGGATTCCGGCGTGCGCGTACGACCACTGCATCAGGCCCGAACAGTCGAAGCCGGAGGGCCCGTTGGCGCCCCACACATAGGGGCGGCCGAGCGCGGAGCGGGCGGCGGCCAGGGCGGCGGCGGCACGGGCGCCGGGGACACCGGCCACGCCGGTCAGATCGGGCAGGCCGAGCCGGTCGGGGCCGGCCGAGCGGGAGGGCCGGTCGTAGGCGGCGCGGTCGGCCGCGGACAGCGAGTTCAGCAGCTGCCGGGCCCGGGCGAGCTTGGCCTCCACCGTCCGCTTGTGCGCGGCGACCGCCCGGCGGCCGCGGTCCAGCGCGTCGAGCTCGTCGGCCGCCTCCGTCCGCTCCTGGTCCAGCTCGCGCAGGGCGGAGCGCAACTCCCGCAGCCGGCCCGCCTCCTGGGCGCTGATCCGGTCGAGGGTGGCGGCCTTGTCGAGGTAGTCGTCGGGGTCGTCGGAGAACAGCAGCGCGACGGCCGGGTCGATGCCGCCCGAGCGGTACTGCGCCCCGGCCAGCGAACCCAGCTCCTCGCGCAGCGTGTTGACGTCCTGCTGGCGGCGGGCGACCCGGTCCTGGGTGCGGCCGACCTCGCGGCGCAGCGCGTCGGTGCGCTCCTGGGCCCGGTCGTAGGCCTGGGTCGCCTGCTCGGCCTCCGTGTAGAGCCGGTCCACCTCGGCGCGGGCGTCGGGATGCGGCGCGGCGTGCGCCGGTACTGCGCCGAGGGCCGCGGCGGCGGCCGACAGGGCGCACAGGGCGGCGGCGCCCCGGTCGAATCCGCCCGGCGCGCGGCGCTGACCGGACGGTGCAAGGCGGCGATGGGACCCCACGGGTTGCCGAACCCCTTCCACTGGCTGACACGGACGACGTTCCCCGGCGCCTGGGGACGGGGAGGCCCCGGCGCCGGGGAAACGCGGCAGACAGTAGCCGTGCGGAAGGGTCGCGGCCAAAGACCGCGACGGCAACAAAGAGTGACGCCCCGCCGCTGACGCAGGTCACCGGCGGGGCGTGGAGTCAGTTTGCGTCCCGCGGATTCGCCCGATCGGGCGCCCTCCCCGGGAGCGTCGGGGGTTTAAACCCGGACGCCGAACTGGAACGGCATGTCGGCCATCGCCTCGTAGCGCACCACGGCACCGGTGTGCGGGGCGTGCAGCACCTGGCCGCCGCCCGCGTACAGACCGACGTGGTGGATGTCGCCGTAGAAGAACACCAGGTCGCCGACCTTGAGGTCGCTCTGGTTGTAGATCCGGGTGCCGATGTTGGCCTGCTCCTCGGAGGTGCGCGGGATGGAGACACCGGCCTGCGCGTAGGCGTAGGAGGTCAGACCCGAGCAGTCGAAGGAGGAGGGGCCGGTGGCGCCGTAGACGTACGGCTTGCCGATCTGGCCCTGGGCGGCGGCGAAGGCGGCCGCGGCCCTGCCGGAGGCGGGCGGGGCGTCACCGAGGTTCACCCGCTCGCTGGAGGAGCGGTCGGCACGCTGCTGCTGGGCGGCGAGGTCGGCCTTCTCCTTGGCGGTGAGGCTGTTGAGGATCTTCTGGGCCGCGGCGAGCTTGCCCTGGACGTCCTTCTTCTTGTTGCCCAGTTCGGTGCGGGTGTCCGCGAGGTCCTTGAGCTTCTCGGTGGCCTCGGAGCGCTCCTGGGCGAGCTCGCGCTGCTTGCTCTGGATCTTGCGCAGCGCGTCGACCTGCTGACTGCTCAGCTGGTCGAGGGTGGACGCCTTGTCCAGGAAGTCGTCCGGGTTGGAGGAGAGGAAGAGCTGGACCGAGGGGTCGATACCGCCGGAGCGGTACTGTGCCGTGGCCAGCGAACCCAGGCCGTCGCGCAGCTTGTTGAGGTCTTCCTGACCCCGCGCGACGTTGTCCTGGATCGTGGAGATCTCCTTCTGGAGCTTCTGCTGCTTCTCCTTGGCGCCGTTGTACTTCTCGGTGGCCTGCTCGGCCTGCTCGTACAGCTTGTCGACCTTGGACTTGACCTGGTCCTTGCTGAGCTTCTCGCTCGGCGCGGCGTTCGCGGCGTTCGCGCTGAGCACGACGGCGGCGGCTGCTGCGGTGGTCAGCACGGTCACGCGTGCACGGCTCTGCTGCTTGGGTCGACGGTGGGACGCCACGGAGGACGAACTCCTTCTTGTGAGTGTTCACCCGTTCGGAGGTTCGAGCCCCGACCCTAGTGACCATGTTGTGATCATTCAAATCCTCACGGCAAAAATTCCCGTCACGCAATGCATTCTTTGCACACAATCCACGAGCAGTGATGGCCGATTGACCCTACGTTGCGTGAGGGGACGGCCAATTCGGGCATTCCCTACGCCCGTTGGGCCTTCAGGACAGTCGCTTCAGAAGTACCGCAGAGGCCACGGGCCGGGCACCCGCCCGCGCCACGCCGTCGGCCACCTCGCGGTCGGTGGAGGCGACGATGACCGGCCGGCCCGGCGGCTCCGCGCGCACCAGCTGGCGGATCAGCTCGTCGGCCGTGACGCCCGGCTTGGAGAACAGCACCCGCACCCCGCGCGGCGGCGCGAGCAGCACCGGCGCGGCCAGCTCGGCGCCGTCGAAGACACAGGTCACCTCGGCGCCGGTCTGCGCGGCGAGCGCGGACAACTGGCCGAGCAGCCGCAGCCGCTGCTTCTCCAGCGGCATCTGCGGATAGCCGGTCTTGGTCACGTTGTAGCCGTCGACGACCAGATGCGCCTGCGGCAGCGCGAGCAATTGGTCGAGGATGGCCGGGTCGTGCTCGGACAGGGCGCGTGTCGCGATGTCCTTCGGCGTCATCCGGCCGGGCTCCACCGCGTCGACGGTCTCGGCCGGGCGCACGGACACCGGCGGCAGCGCCAGTTCGCGCCGCAGGCCCTGGGTGGCGTCCAGCAGGGTGTCGAGGAGCAGCCGTACCCGCATGTCCTCCACGCTGCGCCCCTCGCGGGCGGCCTTGCGGGTGGCCTCCAGGGCCGCCTCCGCCTCGCCGAGCCGCGCCTTGAGCCGCCGCGACTCGCTCTCCGCGGCCGACGCCCGGGCGCCCGCCTCGGCGCGTACTGCGTCCATCTCGCCCTGCGCCTTGCGCAGCGCGGCCTCGCCCCGGCGCACATCGCTCTGCGCGGAGCGCAGCTTGCGGTTCAGCGACTCCAGGTCCCGCTTCGCCGACTCCAGCTCCGCGCGCAGCCGTTCGGTCTCGGTCCTGGTCTGCTCGCGGGCGCGGTCCAGTTCGGCGCGCAGCCGCTCCAGTTCGGCGCGGCTCTCCTCGTCGGCCCGCTCGGCGTCGGCGCGCTGGGCCTCCTCACCGGCCGCGGTGACCAGCTTCACCCAGCCCGCCGGGCGCAGCACACAGGCGGCCGCCGCCACATCGAGCGGGTCGACGGCCGCGGGCACGGAGCCGGCCTCCAGGGCACCGGCCAGCTCCGGCTGCGCGGCGCGGAACTTCTCGCCGATCCGCTGCCGGAACAGCGTGTCGGTCTCCAGCGCCGCGGCCATCGCGTTCCCGGCGAACTTCGCGCGACGATTCGGGGCGAACCGGGCGTACTGTCGCAGCTGGGCGGGCAGTTCCGCCACCGTCAGCTTGCCGAAGCACTCGGAGACGATCGCGACGACCCTGCGGCGCACCCCGTCGGACAGCGGACGGTCAAGCACCTCAGCGGTGCCGTCGCCCGGCCCCCCGCCTGCGCTCTCCACCATCCGTCACACCCCACTGTCTTGCCGAAGAAATGCCTCTTCGGGCCCGGCCCCGTCAGGAGTCGGTGCCCGGCCTGTCCACGAGTTCCACCTGGTCCACCGCGTTGCACCAGCGGCAGCGCACCGATTCGATGGTCTCACTGACCACCTGGCGCTCCTCCACCGTCGGCTCGCCCGCCAGGTCGAGGTGGACATACTCCACGGCCTTCGAGGAGCGCGTGACGTCGAAGCGGGTGAGGTTGCCGCACAGGGTGCAGCGCCATCGCGTCGTGGCGGTCGGCTGGGGAACCGTCATCGTGCCCTTCTCAGGTCGGTCGGACCGCGCCGGCGGGCCGACGCGTGTGGCTCGTAACCCTACGGCCTGGCGGCCTCTCGCCGCCCGTCCATCCAAGGCGGCGAGGCGGTCTGTCAGCTTGCGTCCGGTTACGTCATGCTCTGTGTTCATGATCAGCGAGTGGAGCGCGGCGGCCGGCAGGACTTCCAGGGCACTTCGGGACGCGCCGATGACGTACGGCCTGATCGCCCTGTGCTGTCTGATCTTCGTCCTGGGCCCGGCCTCCGGGATCGTCCCCGGATACGGCACCGGGTATGTGCTCCAGGACGCGCAGCGGGTGTACTTCAGGACCTGGGGGGTGGTCCCGGCCGAACTGTTCGCCGGGCCCCTGGCGCATGCGCTGACCCCGGTCACGGCGCTGTTCGTGCACGGCAACTGGGTGCATCTGCTCGGCAACATGCTCTTCCTCCTCGTCTTCGGCGTGCTGACCGAGGAGCGGATGGGCCGGGTGGAGTTCACCCTCTTCTACATCGGCTGCGGCTATCTGGCCCTGCTGGGCTACGCGGTCGCCAACGACACCTCCGAGCAGTCGCTGGTGGGCGCGTCGGGGGCGATCTCGGCGGTGCTCGGGGCGTTTCTCTTCCTGTTCCCGCGGGCCCGTGTCACCAGTCTCCTGCCGTTCCTCTTCTTCCTGCCGCTGCGCTTTCCCGCGTGGGTCGTGCTGCCGTTCTGGGTGACGCTCCAGTGGCTGGCGGCGGGGCGCTCGGCGCAGGGGCCGGGGGTGGCGTATCTGGCGCACCTGGTGGGGTTCGGGGCGGGGTTCGTCTACGCGTGGGTGCGCCACGGGCGTGGGGATAGAGTGAAATGCGCATCTGAACCGGCCCCCGAGGGAGAGAACCAGCCGTGATCACCGCGATCGTCCTGATCAAGACCAGCGTGGACCGGATTCCCGAGATCGCCGAGCAGATCGCCTCGCTGGAGTCGGTGAGCGAGGTCTTCTCCGTCACCGGTACGTACGACCTGATCGCCATGGTGCGGGTGCGGGAGCACGAGGACCTGGCCGATGTGATCCCCGGCCGGATCAGCAAGATCCCGGGCGTCGAGGCGACGGACACGCATGTGGCGTTCCGGACGTACTCCCAGCACGACCTGGAGGCGGCGTTCGCGATCGGCCTGGACTCCTGACCGTCCGCCGAAAGCCGCCTCGTCGGCCCGTTCAGCCCGCTACGCCACCGGCACGCAGCGCCCCTCCTGCGTGCGGTACGTCCACTTCGCGCCCTCGGTCACCAGCTGCCGTACGGCCGTGACGAAGCGGTCCACATGCTCGTCCGGGGTGCCCGCGCCGAAGCTCGCGCGAAGGGCGTTCAGGGACGGGGCGCCGCACTCCGCGGGGGTTTCCGGGGCCGAGCCCAGCAGGGTGCGCAGCAGCGGGTGGGCGCAGAAGAGGCCGTCGCGGACGCCGATGCCGTACTCGGCGGAGAGCGCGGCCGCGAAGTGGGAGCTGTTCCAGCCGTCCACCACGAAGGAGAGCACGCCGACCCGCGGGGCGTCGTCCCCGAACAGGGACAACACCCTGACCTGCGGGATCTCGGCGAGGCCCGCGCGCACCCGGTCGATCAGGTACTGCTCGCGGGCGACCAGCGCGTCCCAGCCGGCCTCGGTGAGGGCCTGGCAGGCGGAGGCGACGGCGTAGGCGCCGATGACGTTCGGGGAGCCCGCCTCGTGCCGGGCGGCGCTCTCGTGCCACTCCACCTGCACGCCTCCGTCCGCGCGCCGGGCGACGCTGCGGCTGGCGCCGCCGCCCGCGAGGTACGGCTCGGCGTCCCGCAGCCAGTCCGCGCGCCCGGCCAGCACGCCCGCGCCGAACGGGGCGTACAGCTTGTGCCCGGAGAGCGCGACCCAGTCGACGTCCAGGTCGGCGAGGGAGACCGGGTGGTGCGGGGCCAGCTGGGCGGCGTCCAGGACGATCCGGGCGCCGTGCGCGTGCGCGGCGGCGGCCAGCTCACGCACCGGCCACAGCTCGCCGGTGACATTGGAGGCGCCGGTGACACAGACCAGGGCCGGGCCGTACGGGTCCCGGTCGGCGAGGGCCCGCTCCAGCGTCTCGACGGCCTGCGCCGGGCTGCGCGGCGCGTCCAGGTAGCTGACCTGGTCCTCCCGCCAGGGCAGCAGCGAGGCGTGGTGCTCGGTCTCGAAGACGAAGACCCGGCAGTCGGCCGGGACCACCCGGGCCAGCAGGTTCAGCGAGTCCGTGGTCGAGCGGGTGAAGACCACCTGGTCGTCGGCGCGGCAGCCGAGGAACTCCGCGACCGTGCGGCGGGCCTTCTCGAACAGGTCGGTGGAGAACTGGGAGAGGTACCCGGCGCCCCGGTGGACGCTGCCGTAGTACGGCGCGTAGGCGGCGACGTCGTCCCAGACGCGCTGGAGGGCGGGGGCGCTGGCCGCGTAGTCGAGGGCCGCGTAGGTGATGGTGCCGCCGGTGACGAGCGGCACGGTGACATCTCGCCCCAGAACGGGCAGCGGGGTGGAAATCGACGGGTCGACGGCGACGGTGGAGACAGACATGGGGAACTCCCGTGAGAACGCACGCCGAAGGAGGCGTACGGAAGAAAGGTGAAAGGGGTGCGCGGAGGCGGGGCTCAGCGGCCCTAGCGCATTCGCTTGCTCACGGGAGGCTCCCTCGGCCGACCAGGACCCCTGGCCCGGCGCTGTCAACAGCGCCCGAGGGGTCCGCGCTTGCCGTAGACCTCGCTGCCTACGACCTGGTCCTCACCCGGGGCACCCCGCCACGGACGGAGGGTTGCCGGACAGTCGGCCGGGGCCTCATGACTGTCACTCATGACCTGGCAGGGAACGTACGCGAAAAGATCGAGGTCCCGCAACCCGTGTCCGGATCGCGGGACGATCAGCCGCCGGCCTGGGGCCGTCAGGCCGTCAGGCCGTCAGGCCGTCAGGCGTTGCTGGCGGCCACCCAGCGCTCCAGCGTGCGCTTGGCCGCGCCCGAGTCGATGGACTCGGCCGCCTTCACCATCTGCTCGCGCAGCTGCTCGGTGAGCGGGGCGTCGGTCGGCTCCAGGGCCACCAGGGCCGCCGCCGAATTCAGCAGCACCGCGTCCCGTACGGCCCCCCGCTCGCCGTCCAGCACCCGGCGGGCGACCTCCGCGTTATAAGCCGCGTCCGCGCCGCGCAGGGCCTCCACGGGGACCAGCTCGATGCCGACGTCCCGGGGGTCGAAGACCTCCTCGGAGACCTTGCCGTCGCGCACCACCCAGACCCGGGAGGTGGCGGTGACGGTCAGCTCGTCCAGGCCGTCGTCGCCGCGGAAGACCAGCGCGGAGTTGCCGCGCTCGGCGAAGACCCCGGCCACCACCGGCGCCATCCGCGGGTCGGCGACGCCCACCGCCTGGGCGCGCACCTTCGCCGGGTTGGTCAGCGGGCCGAGCACATTGAAGGTCGTACGGATGCCCAACTGGCCACGTGCGGCGGCGACATGACGCAGCGAGGGGTGGAACTTCACCGCGAAGCAGATGGTGATGCCGGCCTCCTCGGCGACCTCGGCGACCCGCCTCGGGGTCAGCTGGAGGTTGATGCCCAGCTTCTCCAGGACGTCGGAGGAGCCGGAGGCGGAGGAGGCGGCACGGTTGCCGTGCTTGACGACCTTGGCGCCGGTGCCCGCGACCACGATCGAGGACATGGTGGAGATGTTCACCGTCTTGGCGCCGTCCCCGCCGGTGCCGACGATGTCCACGGCCGGGCCGGGCACCTCGATCACGTTCGCGTGCTCGTACATGGTGCGCACGAGACCGGAGATCTCCTCGACGGTCTCGCCCTTGGCGCGCAGCGCCACCATGAACCCGGCGATCTGGGCGTCGGTCGCCTCGCCCCGCATGATCAGGTCCATCGCCCAGGCGGTGTCGTCCGCGGACAGGTTCTGGCCGGTCAGCAGGCCGTTCAGCAGGACGGGCCAGGAGCGGCCCGCCGCGGTGTCGCCTCCAGCGGGGGTCACAGCGCTCATCAGCCGCTCCTAGGGAAAAGTCATGTTCGGTGGTGCTCGGTGGGGAGAACCCGTACCCACCTTATCGAGCCCCCGGCACGGGGAAGGGCCCCGTCCGGCTCGCGGACGGGGCCCCTCTGTGGCGTGGCGACGCGGGGATCAGTGGTGGCCGTGGCCGCTCGTGATCTCCTTGTACTCCTCGGAGGTCGGCTTCGGGATCTGGTTGTCCTCGCCGTAGTAGGCGGTGGACAGCTTCGCCCGGAGCTTCTCGGACGCCGTCACCTTGCGCTCGACACCGTTCTCGTCGACCGCGGGGCCGATCTCGGCGGGCGCGTACTGCGTGTGCGTGGTGAGCGTGTGCAGCTGCTCCTGGCTGAGCGGCTCGTGCACCTCGATGAACTCACCGTGCGGCAGCCGCTTGATGATGCCGGTCTCGCGACCGTGCAGCACCTTGTCGCGGTCGCGGCGCTGGAGACCGAGGCAGATCCGCTTGGTGGCGATGAACGC
Organism: Streptomyces sp. LaBMicrA B280; assembly: GCF_049222185.1. Classification (NCBI taxonomy): domain Bacteria; kingdom Bacillati; phylum Actinomycetota; class Actinomycetes; order Kitasatosporales; family Streptomycetaceae; genus Streptomyces; species Streptomyces sp. LaBMicrA B280. The sequence continues at coordinate 51,295 of NZ_JBMJCT010000021.1, forward strand.
GATGACCGGACCGACGAAGAAGAAGATCCGCACGAACCAGGTCACGGCGTTGATCGACAGGTGGAAGTGGGTGGCCCACAGGTCGTTGCCACCACCGACCAGCGTGATCATGTACATCGTCACCCAGGCGACACCGAGGCCCGTACGGGTCGGGGCGTTGCGCGGGCGGTCCAGGATGTGGTGCTCGCTCTTGTCGCCGGTGATCCAGGACTCGATGAACGGGTAGGCGGCCATCGCGCCCAGCACCACACCGAAGAGGACCAGCGGGATGAACACGCCCAGGACCAGCGTGTGGCCCCAGAAGTTGATCTCCCAGCCCGGCATGAAGCGAATCAGCCCCTCGGCGAAGCCCATGTACCAGTCGGGCTGGGCGCCGGTGGAGACCTGGTCGACCCGGTAGGGGCCGATGGCCCAGATCGGGTTGATCTGCGCGACCGCGGCGATGGCCGCGATGACACCGAAGACCAGGAAGAAGAAGCCTCCGGCCTTGGCCATGTAGACCGGCAGCAGCGGCATGCCGACGACGTTGTTGTTGGTCTTGCCCGGACCCGCGAACTGCGTGTGCTTGTGGTAGAAGACCAGGATCAGGTGCGCCACCATCAGGCCGAGCATGATGCCCGGCAGCAGCAGGATGTGGATCGAGTAGAACCGGGCGACGAAGTCGTGGCCGGGGAACTGACCGCCGAAGAGGAAGTACGAGATGTACGTGCCGACGATCGGCATGGACAGGATCGCACCCTCGGTGAAGCGCACACCGGTGCCGGAGAGCAGGTCGTCCGGGAGCGAGTAACCGGTGAAACCGGTGAACATGCCGAGGACGAACAGCAGGAAGCCGAACAGCCAGTTGATCTCACGCGGCTTGCGGAACGCGCCGGTGAAGAACACACGCATCATGTGCACGAACATGCCGGCCAGGAAGATCAGCGCGGCCCAGTGGTGGATCTGCCGGACGAGCAGACCACCGCGCACATCGAAGGAGATGTGCAGGGTCGAGTTGAACGCCTCCGACATCATCTGCCCCTGGAGCGGGACATAGCTGCCGTGGTACACGACCTCGTTCATCGACGGGTGGAAGAACAGTGTCAGATAGACACCCGTCAGGATGATGATGATGAAGCTGTACATGCACACTTCGCCCAACATGAACGACCAGTGGTCGGGGAAGATCTTGCGCATGTTGGCCTTGGCCAGGGAGTAGATCCCGAGCCGGCCGTCGGCCCAGTCGGCGATGCGCTCGCCGGCCGGGGCCTTCCCGCGTGCGCGGGAGGTGTCGTTCGCCGTAGTACTCATCCGCGCTCCCAGAATGCAGGACCGACGGGCTCCTCGAAGTCGCCGAGCGCCTGGAGGTAACCCTCGCTGTCCACGCCGATGCGCAGCTGCGGCAGGGCGTGGCCGGCGGGGCCGAAGATCACTCGGGCGCCGTCGGAGAGGTCGAAGGTGGACTGGTGGCACGGGCACAGCACGTGGTGCGTCTGCTGCTCGTACAGCGAGATCGGGCACCCGACGTGGGTGCAGATCTTGGAGAACGCGACGACGCCCTCGTGCGACCAGTCGAGCTCGCGCTTGTCCTTGATGTTGTCCGGCTGGAGCCGGACGATCATCAGCGCGGCCTTGCCCAGCTCGTTCTGGAACTCCTCGTCCGTCTCCTCCAAGCCGTCCGGCTTGGCGAAGGTGAGGGAGCCCACGGCGATGTCCTCGGGACGCAGCGGCTGGTTGGTGTTCATGTTCACCAGGCGCTTGCCCTTGGCCCACAGGGTGTGCCGCAGCGAGGTGCCGGGCAGCGGACCGAGGTCGCGCAGCAGCATGACGCCGGAGAGCGGCACCAGGGCCAGCGCACCGAACATCGTGTTGCGGATCAGCTTGCGGCGGCCGAGCGCCGACTCCTTGGCGCCCTGGCGGAAGTCCGCGTGGACCTTCGCCCGGACCTCGGGAGCGGCCGCGATCGCGTGCCGGTCGTCCGCGACCTCGACGTCGGACATCAGGGTGCGGGCCCAGTGGACCGCGCCCGCGCCGATGCAGAACAGCGCCACGCCCAGGGTCAGGCCCAGCGCGAAGTTCAGCGCGCTGACGTGCCCGATCGGGAACACGAAGATGTTCTTGTCATGCGGGATCGTCACGTACGACACGATGAAGCCGACGGTGGCCAGCATCGAGATCGTGAACAGCAGGGCGACCATACGCTCGGACCGCCGGGCGGCCCGCTCGTCGATGTCCTGGATGCGGTGCTCGTGGGGCGGCAGCCCCGGGTCGGCGAACGGGTTCTCCTCGTCCGCGACGACTACCGCGCCGTGCGCGTGGTCCTGCTCAGCGGGCAGGTTCTCTTCTGGAATGTCTTGGCTACTCATGACTTCTTGGCCTTTGCGGTCCGAGCGGCGACCCAGACGGCGACGGCGATCAGCGCGCCGAGACCGAAGATCCAGGCGAACAGGCCCTCACTGACCGGCCCGAGGCCGCCCAGCTCCAGACCGCCCGGGTTCGTCGTCTCGCTGCTGTCGACCGCGTGCAGGTACGCGATGATGTCCTTCTTGTTCTGCGAGGACAGCGTGGTGTCCGGGAAGGACGGCATGTTCTGCGGGCCCGTCTGCATGGCCTCGTAGATGTGCTTCGGGTCGACGCCCTCCAGCGTGGGGGCGAACTTGCCCTTGGTGAGGGCACCGCCCTTGCCGGTGAAGTTGTGGCACTGCGCGCAGTTGGTGCGGAACAGCTCGCCACCCTTGGCGATGTCCGCGCCGCCCGGACCGTACTGCTGCTTGGTCGGCACCACCGGACCGGCGCCCAGCGACGCGATGTACGCGGCGAGCTGGTCGATCTGGGTCTGGTTGTACACGGTCTTCTTGCGCGGGACCTGGGCGCCCTGCGAGGTGGCGGCCGGCATACGGCCGGTGCCGACCTGGAAGTCGACGGCCGCGGCGCCCACGCCGACCAGGCTCGGCCCGTCGGAGGAGCCCTGCCCACCGGTGCCGTGGCAGCTGGCGCAGCCGACCTCGAAGAGCTTCCTACCCTCCTTGACGGTCAGGGACTGGGAGCTTGCATCGGCCTGCGCCTTGCCCGCGGGCGCGAACGCGGCGTACAGCCCCCCAGTGGCCGCCAGCGCGAGGAGTAGGACGACGACCGCCGCCAGCGGATGGCGTCGTCGTGCGGAGAGCTTTTTCACGGATTACCCCGGTGTCAGGATCTTCTGCGTCGGTGCTTCTGGACTTAGCGGGAGCGGTCCCGGCTACTTGATCAAATAGATCGTGGCGAAGAGGCCGATCCAGACGACATCGACGAAGTGCCAGTAGTAGGACACGACGATGGCGGCCGTCGCCTGCTCGTGGGTGAACCTCTTGGCCATATAGGTGCGGCCGAGGACCAGCAGGAAGGCGATGAGACCGCCCGTCACATGCAGGCCGTGGAAGCCGGTGGTCAGGTAGAACACCGAGCCGTACGGATCGGAGGAGAGCGAGAGGCCGTCCTCCCTCACCAGGCTCGTGTACTCGTAGATCTGACCGCCGATGAAGATCGCACCCATGATGAAGGTGAGGATGAACCAGCCACGGAGCTTCTTCACATCGCCCCGCTCGGCCGCGAACACGCCGAGCTGACAGGTGAGCGACGAGAGCACCAGGATCGTGGTGTTCGTCGCGGAGAAAGGCACATTGAGGCTTGAAGCCATGTGCTTCCAGTGAGCCGGTCCGGTCACCGACCGGAGGGTGAAGTACATCGCGAAGAGGGCCGCGAAGAACATCAGCTCGGAACTCAGCCAGATGATGGTTCCGACGCTGGTGAGGTTCGGCCGGTTGACCGACGGGTGCGCGTGCCCGGTTTCTACTGTCGTTGCTGTCGCCACGACCGACATTATGTCGGTCGCTTATCTCGCCCTCACTCCGGGGGGTGCCGTTCGGAGTGTTGCTGCCCTCCGAACCGGTGTTGACGTGGTGTTCATGGGAGTAACATCCGCCCAAACGGCCCCGTCCGTCCTGTCCGTACGACGCCGACGTCGACCCGGAGGAACAATGCAGCCGACCGCCACCGTGCTGGTCTACAGCGACGACTCCAACACCCGCGAGCAAGTACGGCTGGCCACCGGGCGGCGTCCCGCCCCGGATGTGCCCCCGGTGGAGTTCGTGGAGTGCGCCACGCCCGCGGCGGTGCTGCGCGAGCTGGACCGCGGGGGCATCGATGTGTGCGTCCTCGACGGCGAGGCCGTCCCGATGGGCGGCATGGGGGTGTGCCGGCAGATCAAGGACGAGGTGTTCCGGTGCCCGCCCGTGCTGCTGCTCATCGGCCGGCCCCAGGACGCCTGGCTGGCCACGTGGAGCCGTGCGGACGCCGCGGTGACGCTGCCGGTGGATCCGGTGGAGTTCGCCGCCTCGCTGGCCGCCCTGCTGCGCCAGAAGCGGCTCGTGAGCGCCTAGCGCGACGGGGCGCGGGCCGTGTGTCGTCACGGACCCGCGCCCCGTCGAGGCGCTGCTCACACGGCCGCTGGCTGGAGGCGGACCGTGTCCGAGGAGGACTGGCCGTTGGTCGGGGTGCCCGTCAGGGCGGAGCCCGTACGCCACTTCTTCCAGGTGACGTTCCAGTCGCCGAAGCCGTTGCCGAACGGTTCCATCGGCTGGCCGTTGGAGTTGACGACCCGGACGACGTCGCCCTCGTGGACGGTGTCGAAGAACCACCGCGCGTTGGCCGTGCTCATGCCGGTGCAGCCGTGGCTGACGTTGGCGTAGCCCTGTGAGCCGACCGACCAGGGCGCCGCGTGCACATATTCACCGGACCAGGTGACGCGGGTGGCGTAGTACACCGGCAGGTCGTAGTTGTCCCGGCTGCCCTCGGCGATGCCGACGGTGGTGCCGCGCATGCGTACGAAGTACTGCTTCTGCAGGACCACCTTGACGCCGTTGCGGGTCTCGAATCCGGGCTTGCCCGTGGTGACCGGGATGGAATTGATCACGGCGCCGTTCTTGAACACCGTCAGCTCGTGCGCGGCGGCGTCCGTGACCGCCTCGATCCGGTCGCCCGTGGTGAGCTTCACCGGCTTCGACTTACCGCCCCACAGCCGGTCGCCGATCTTCACGCCGTCCAGGTTGCTGTGCACCAGGATCGTGGCGTGCGCGGGCCAGTAGTCCTTGGGCCGGTAGTGGAGTTCCTTGCCGCTCACCCAGTACCAGGAGCCGGACACGGCGGGTACGGAGTCCACCCGCAGCGCGCGCTCCACCACGGCCCGCTGCGCCGGGTCCTTGACCTCCTCGCTGAGTTGGGCGGTGATGATCTGCCCGACGCCGTACTCGCCCGCGTCAGGACCGAAGGTGACGCCCAGCTGCTTCTTGGCGGTCGGCTGGGTGGTGTCGAAGCTGAGGACCTTGCGGCCGGGCGCCCCGTCGTCGTCCTCGGTGCTCACCGTGACCGTGTAGTGGGCGCTCGCGGCCAGCGGGGAGGTGCTGTGCCAGCGACTGCCGTCGGCGGTGAGTTCGCCCGCCACAAAGCGTCCTGTGGAGTCCTGGGCGGTCACGTCGGTGATGCGCCCCTCGTCCTTGACGCTGATCTCCAGGGGCTTGTCCGGGTCGGCCCGCTTGCCCACCTCGGTGGGGGCGTTGAAGGAGATCAGGCCCGCTGCGTCATACGGCGTAGCGGACAGGGGGTCGCCGTCCGAACCGCAGGCGGTGATGCCCGCGCCCAGGGCGGTCACCAGCACGACACAGCTGACGACGGTACGGGTCCGCGGAATGTGGTTCATACGATCACGCTATGAGATGGAGACCTTACTGGCGCGGTACGTAACCCATACGAGGGAACGACACTCCCGCATCCGAAGGACATCCGATGGGAACGCGAAAAAGCCGGGAGCCCGGACCCTCTTGACGGAGGGTCCGGGCTCCCGGCGTGGTGCTCGGGGTCTTACTGGGTGCGGTTCTCACCGTGGTAGTACTCGAACACCCAACCGAACAGGCCGATCACGATGAACGGCGCGGAGAAGTAGATCAGCCACCAGCCGACCGCGATGCTGAGGAAGGCGATCGCACCGCCGAAGCCCAGCATGAGCGGCTGCCAGCTGTGCGGGCTGAAGAAGCCCAGCTCGCCCGCGCCGTCCGCGACATCGGCCTCCCTGTCGTCCTGCGCACCGGCGTCCACCCGGCGGGCGGTGAAGCCCAGGTAGAAGCCGATCATGATCGACAGGCCGAAGGCCAGGAAGAGCGCCGTGGTGCCGGCCGGCTCCTTCGACCACACGCCATACACGATGGCCATGATCAGGATGAAGACGCTCAGCCAGATGAACATCCGTCCCTGGATCTTCACTTGCCGGCCTCCTTGCTGCCCGCGACGGCGGTCGCGTGACCGGCGTACTCAAGCTGCTCGAGCGCCGCGATCTCGGGGTGGTGCAGGTCGAACGCCGGGGATTCGCTGCGGATCCGCGGCAGGGTGATGAAGTTGTGCCGCGGCGGCGGGCAGGAGGTCGCCCACTCGAGCGAACGGCCGTAGCCCCACGGGTCGTCCACGTTGACCGGCTTGCCGTACTTGGCCGTCTTCCAGACGTTGTAGAGGAACGGCAGGATCGACAGGCCCAGCAGGAACGAACCGATGGTGGACACCGTGTTCAGCGCGGTGAAGCCGTCGGCCGCCAGGTAGTCGGCGTAACGACGCGGCATGCCCTCGGCGCCCAGCCAGTGCTGGACGAGGAACGTGCTGTGGAAGCCGATGAACAGCGTCCAGAAGGTGATCTTGCCGAGGCGCTCGTCCAGCATCTTGCCGGTGAACTTCGGCCACCAGAAGTGGAAGCCGGCGAACATGGCGAACACGACCGTACCGAAGACCACGTAGTGGAAGTGGGCCACCACGAAGTACGAGTCGGAGATGTGGAAGTCCAGCGGCGGCGAGGCCAGGATGACACCGGTCAGACCACCGAACGTGAAGGTGATCAGGAAGCCCAGGGTCCACAGCATCGGCGTCTCGAAGGACAGCGAGCCCTTCCACATGGTGGCGATCCAGTTGAAGATCTTCACACCGGTCGGCACCGCGATCAGGAAGGTCATGAAGGAGAAGAACGGCAGCAGCACACCGCCGGTGACGTACATGTGGTGCGCCCACACGGTCACGGACAGACCGGCGATGGCGATCGTCGCGGCGATCAGGTTCATGTAACCGAACATCGGCTTCCGGGAGAACACCGGAATGATCTCGGAGACGATGCCGAAGAACGGCAGCGCGATGATGTACACCTCTGGATGGCCGAAGAACCAGAAGAGGTGCTGCCACAGCAGGGCGCCGCCATTGGCCGGATCGAAGACATGGGCGCCGAACTTGCGATCCGCCTCCAGGGCGAACAGCGCGGCGGCCAGGACCGGGAAGGCCAGCAGGACGAGGACACCGGTCAGCAGCACGTTCCACGTGAACACCGGCATGCGGAACATGGTCATGCCCGGAGCGCGCATGCAGATGATCGTCGTGATGAAGTTGACCGCACCGAGGATGGTGCCGAAGCCGGACATGGCCAGACCCATGATCCACATGTCGGCGCCGGCGCCCGGCGAGCGGACCGCGTCCGACAGCGGGGAGTAGGCGAACCAGCCGAAGTCGGCCGCGCCCTCGGGGGTGAGGAAACCACCCACCGCGATCGTCGAGCCGAACAGGTACAGCCAGTAGGCGAACATGTTCAGCCGCGGGAACGCCACGTCGGGCGCGCCGATCTGCAGCGGCATGATCCAGTTCGCGAAGCCCGCGAACAGCGGCGTCGCGAACATCAGCAGCATGATCGTGCCGTGCATCGTGAACGCCTGGTTGAACTGCTCGTTCGTCATGATCTGCAGGCCCGGACGGGCCAGCTCGGCGCGCATGAGCAGCGCCATGACGCCGCCGATCAGGAAGAACGCGAACGCGGTGGTGAGGTACATCGTCCCGATCGTCTTGTGATCGGTGGTCGTCAGCCACTTCACCACGACGTTGCCGGGCTGCTTGCGCCTGACCGGCAGCTCATCGGCGTGCGAGCCTTCAGCTGCCGCGGCACCCTGGGGTTCGTTGAGGATGCTCACAGGTTGTTCGTCTCCCGGTTCTTCTCGTGGCTCGTCTGCGCGATGCCGGCGGGAATGTAACCGGTCTGCCCCTTCTTGGCGAGGTCCTTGAGGTGCTGCTCGTAGGCCGCCGGGGAGACGACCTTCACGTTGAACAGCATCCGGGAGTGGTCGACGCCGCAGAGCTCGGCACACTTGCCGAGGAAGGTGCCCTCCTTGTTGGGGGTCACCTGGAAGGCATTGGTGTGGCCCGGGATGACGTCCTGCTTCATGAGGAACGGCACCACCCAGAAGGAGTGGATGACGTCACGCGAGGTCAGGACGAACCGGACCGTCTTGCCCTTGGGGAGCCAGAGCGTCGGACCAGGGTTGCCGGTCTGCGGGTTGCGCGTGCCCGGGGTGCCGACGTCGTAGACGCCGCCGGCGTTCGCCGGGAAGGCGGTCTTGAACCGGTCGGGGATCGCGGACAGGTTGGTGTCCGTCTTCGCGTCGCCCGAGACACCGGGGACGTTCTCGATGTAGTTGAAGCCCCAGCTCCACTGGAAGCCGACCACGTTGACCGTGACGTCGGGCTTCTTGTCGAGGCTCATGAGCTTCGTCTCGTCCCGGGCCGTGAAGTAGAACAGCACCGAGATGATGATGATCGGGACCACCGTGTACAGGGCCTCGATCGGCATGTTGTACCGAGTCTGCGGAGGTACCTCGACCTTGGTGCGGCTGCGCCGGTGGAACATGGCGCTCCACAGGATCAGGCCCCACACCAGCACGCCGACGGCGAGCGCGGCAGCCCAGGAGCCCTGCCACAGGGAGAGGATCCGCGGAGCCTCTTCCGTGGTCGGGGTGGGCATGCCAAGGCGGGGGAAGTCCTTGTATGTGCAACCGGTTGCGGTCGCCAGGACCAGGCCCGCGGTCAGTGCCTGCAGCAGCTTCCGCCGCATCGGGCGCCGCGGCGAGCGGTCGGAGCCGTTGGGACTCACGTAGCGCCTTCCCGAGAGTCTCGCCCGCGCGGTCGGCTGCGGCCTTCTCGCTGGTCGGTCGCCGCCCTGCGTCGGGCAGGGGTTTGGATGTTTATGCGGACCAAACCCTAGCCGACGCCCTCCGGGGGTTCGCGGGGAGGGGGGCATACGCGTCGCGCCTCACTCAGTTGGGGTGTGGATGGGCGCCCAATAGCTCGGGTTGTGGGGGTTTGGGTGGCGGCCGCGGGTGGGTTGTGGCTGGTCGCGCGGTTCGCCGCACCCCTGTCCCGGCTCGCCCTGGTCTTACCGTTGACCTGTGCCTTACTTCGACGCGGCGTCCGCCGCCCCCCTCCATCCCGTCGCCCGTCAGGCTCTGTTGGCCGCCCTCGACGACGGGTGGGCCGATCCCGCGCGGCTGTACCGGGAGGGGCGCAAGGCGCGGATGCTGCTGGACGCGGCGCGCGAGGCGGCGGCCGAGGCGGTCGGGTGCCGGGCGGACGAGCTGGTCTTCACCCCGTCGGGGACGCGGGCCGTACATACGGGTGTCGCGGGGGCGTTGGCCGGAAGGCGGCGGGCGGGACGCCACCTGATCGTGTCAGCGGTCGAACATTCCTCTGTCCTCCATTCGGCGGAAGCGTTCGAGGCGGAGGGCGGCTCGGTGACCCGGGTGCCGGTGCACCGGACGGGTGCCGTGGCCCCCTCGGGCTACGCCGCCGCGCTCCGCTCCGACACCGCCCTCGCCGTGCTCCAGTCGGCCAACCACGAGGTGGGCACCGCCCAGCCGGTGGCCGAGGTGGCCGAGGTCTGCCGGACGGCCGGGGTGCCGCTGCTGGTGGACGCGGCGCAGTCGCTGGGCTGGGGGCCGGTCGAGGGCGGCTGGTCGCTGCTCGCGGCCAGCGCGCACAAGTGGGGCGGCCCTTCGGGGGTGGGGCTGCTCGTCGTGCGCAAGGGGACCCGGTTCGCCGCCCAAGGACCGGCGGACGAACGGGAGTCGGGGCGCGCGCCGGGGTTCGAGAACATCCCGGCCGTCGTGGCGGCGGTCGCGTCGCTGCGCGCGGTACGGGCCGAGGCGGCCCGGGAGTCGGTACGGCTGCGGGAGCTGACGGAGCGGATCCGGGCGCGGGTGCCGCGGCTGGTGCCCGATGTGGAGGTGGTGGGCGACCCGGAGCGCCGGCTGCCGGGGATCGTCACCTTCTCGTGTCTCTATGTCGACGGGGAGACCTTGCTGCACGAGCTGGACCGCGAGGGCTTCGCCGTCTCCTCCGGTTCCTCCTGCACCAGCGGCACCCTGACCCCGAGCCATGTGCTGAAGGCCATGGGCGTGCTCAGTGAGGGCAATGTCCGGGTGTCGCTGCCGCCGGGCACGGCGGAGGAGGACGTGGAGCGCTTCCTGACCGTGCTGCCGGGGGTCGTGGCCGGGGTACGGGACAAGCTGGGCGCCCCCGCGGCCGCCGCCGCCCCGGCCGCCGAGCCGTCCGCCCTGGTCGTGGACGCCCTCGGCAAGCGCTGCCCCGTCCCGGTCATCGAACTGGCCAAGGCGTTCCCCGGCGTCCCCGTGGGCGGCACCGTCCGCGTCCTGTCGGACGACGAGGCGGCCCGCCTGGACATCCCGGCGTGGTGCGAGATGCGGGGACAGGAGTACGTGGGCGAGGAACCGGCGGACGGCGGAACGGCGTACCTGGTCCGCCGGCTCGGCTGACCGGAGTCGTCAGCGCAGGTGCGTGCGGACCTCTTCGCCCGCCTCGTCGCCGTACGCCTTCACGAAGCGCTCCATGAAGTGGCCGCGGCGCAGCTGGTACTCCTGCGTGCCCACGGTCTCGATGACCAGCGTCGCGAGCATGCAGCCCACCTGCGCCGCCCGCTCCAGCGAGACGCCCCAGGCGAGGCCGGACAGGAAGCCCGCGCGGAAGGCGTCGCCGACACCGGTGGGGTCGGCCTTGCGCTCCTCCTCCGCGCAGCCGACCTCGATCGGGTCCGCGCCGGCCCGCTCGATGCGCACGCCCCGGGAGCCGAGCGTGGTGACCCGGTGGCCGACCTTGGCGAGGATCTCCTCGTCGGTGAGTCCGGTCTTGGTCTGGATGAGGCCCTTCTCGTACTCGTTCGAGAAGAGGTACGTCGCGCCCTCCAGCAGGATCCGGATCTCCTCGCCCTCCATGCGGGCGATCTGCTGCGAGAAGTCCGCGGCGAACGGGATCGACCGGGACCGGCACTCCTCCGTGTGGCGGAGCATCGCCTCCGGGTCGTCGGCGCCGATCAGCACCAGGTCGAGGCCGCCCACCCGGTCGGCGACCGTCTTGAGCTCGATCAGCCGGGCCTCGCTCATCGCGCCCGTGTAGAAGGAGCCGATCTGGTTGTGGTCGGCGTCGGTGGTGCACACGAAGCGCGCGGTGTGCAGGGTGTCGGAGATGCGGACCGACTCGGTGTCGACGCCGTGCCGGTCGAGCCAGGCCCGGTACTCGTCGAAGTCGAAGCCGGCGGCGCCGGCCAGGATCGGCCGGGTGCCCAGCTGGCCCATGCCGAACGCGATGTTCGCGGCGACACCGCCGCGGCGCACGTCGAGGTTGTCGACGAGGAAGGAGAGCGAAACCGTGTGCAGCTGGTCCGCGACGAGCTGGTCGGCGAACCGGCCGGGAAAGGTCATGAGGTGGTCGGTGGCGATGGAGCCGGTGACTGCGATGCGCACGACGGGGATTCTCCTGCGGGAGGCGGGATTGACAGTTCACGCTACCCGGTCAGGGGTCGGCGCTGTAGCTGACGAAACTACCCGATAGTAGATCTTTCTTCGCAGGCTCACCCGTGCCTACGGTGCCCTCATGACGAACCTCAAGGGCTCCTCGTCCGCCGCGTCCGGCATACCCGTCTCCCCCGCCCCCGGCGATCTGGAGGGCGGTCTCGACACCCTGCGCGGCGACTGCGCCCGGATGGCCCGGCGCTGGCCGGCGCCCGCGCGCACCGCGTCCCGCCCGGTGTCGCCGTCCCGCATCCACCGGGTCTCCGTCTCGAAGCGCTCCGTCCGGCTGCTGGAGGGCATGTCCGACTACGGCGACTGATCCCGCTCACCCGTACGGCGTAGGCCCGGGAACCTCCCGCTCCCCTCCCTCGTCCCATGGTCGTCCCCCCAGGCGGGGCACGCGGGACACGACCGGCGAGGAGCGATGCGGTGAACACGGAGCGGCCTGAGAACACGGGGGACGTCCCCGAGGTGTCGGACGTGCGGGAGGCGGAGCGCCCCCGGCGGCGGCGCTCGCGTGCCGTCGTCCTCTCCGCCCTGGCCGCCGTCCTGCTGGTCGGCGGCGGTGGCGCCTATGTCGCGGCGAGCGACGGCCCGGGCGGTCGTCCGGCCCCCGCCGCGGCGGACTCCACCACTCCCCCGCCGCTCGCTCTGGACGCCGGACCGGATCCCTACGGCGCCCACTACGTGGCCCAGGGGGCGCTGCCCGAGGGGCCAGGCTCGGCGGCGGTGTACGGAGCGGGGGCCGAGGTCCGTGCGGACCAGGTGCTCCGGCTGGCGAAGGCGCTCGGGGTGAGCGGGACGCCGGTGGCCGAGGGGCACGGCTGGCGGATCGGCGGCAAGGACGGTTCGGGGCCGACCCTCCAGGTGGACCGGGACGCGCCGGGCAGCTGGACCTTCAGCCGGTACGCGCCGGGCACGGACGACTGCAAGAAGGGTCCCCTGTGCGCGACCGGGCCGGTGGGCCCGACCGGGGCGCCGGTGAGCGCGGCGGCGGCCGAGAGGGCGGCGGCGCCCGTGCTGCGGGCGGCCGGTCTGGAGGGCGCGAGGACGGACGCCGGCCAGGTCATGGGCAAGCAGCGGGTGGTGACGGCCGACCCGGTGGTGGGCGGGCTGCCCACCACCGGCTGGGCGACCGGGCTGACGATCGGCGGGCAGGGCGAGGTGGTCGGCGGGCACGGCCTGCTGTCGACGCCGGTGAAGGGGGCGACGTATCCCGTCCTGGACGCGGCGAAGACCCTCGCGCTGATGAACGCGGCGCCGAAGGGCGACCACCGGATGGGGCCCGGGGGCTGTGCGAGCCCGGGGCGGTTCGCGACGCGCCTGGAGGGGCCGTGCGGGCAGGCGTCCCCGGAGCCCGCCGGGACGGTCACCGTGGACAGGGCGGTGTTCGCACTGGCCGCGCACCCGGTCGGCGGCCGGCAGGCCCTGGTGCCCTCCTGGCTGTTCGAAACGCGGGGCTCGGGGACGGTGTCGTACCCCGCGATCGATCCCCGCTATCTGGCCTCCTCGTCCCCCTCGGCGTCACCGACCAAGCCCGGCGGCTCGGTCAAGGTCACCGGCTACACCACCGACGACCGGAACCTCACCGTGAGCTTCTACGGCGGCCTGTGCGCCGACTACACGGTGGCGGCCCGGGAGAGCGCCACCCGGGTGACGGTCACGGTCACCGAGCACCGGCAGGAGGGCAAGATCTGCCCGATGATCGCCAAGGAGTTCACCCGGACCGCCCGGCTGAAGGCGCCGGTGGACGGCAGGACGGTGGTCGGCGCGGACGGCGCGCGGATCCCCCAGGCGAAGCCGGGCGCGCTGCGGCCGTAGCCCCCTCGCCAAGGCCCGCCCCCGGGCCGGGCGGCCATCGCCTCCCGGCCGCCGGTGATCCGTTCGAGCGGTTGTCCGATGACCGTACCTTCGCCCTCGACGGCCGGATCGATATGCCGGTTAACGTGGCATTTCAGCGGTTTCCCGGCAGGCGAGCAACGAAGGGCCTGGCATGTCCAACCACTTCACCGGCCTCAGTCTTGGACCACCACTCGGCGACCAACGCCTCGATCTGTGCGACCTCTACGCCTTCACGGCACCCGGCGATCCGAGCAGGACCGTGCTCATCCTCAACGCCAACCCCAACGCGGACGCCCTGCATCCCGACGCCGTGTACCGCCTGAACATCGACAATGACGGCGACCTGCTGACCGACGTCGCCTTCAGCTGGGTCTTCGGCCCGCCGGCGGCCGACGGCTCGCAGACCTACAGCGTCTTCATGGCGACCGGCGCGGAGGCCCGGAGGCCGGAGGCGGTCGGCACGAAGATCGTCTCGGACGCCGCCGTCTCCTTCGGCCCCCAGGCCAATGTGGTCACCTTCGGCGAGTACCAGGTGGCCGCCGGCAGCCGCAGCGACGCCTTCTTCTTCGACTTCGACGGAATCAAGAACCTGTTCGACACCAGCGGCAAACGGAATTTCACCGCGCCGCACCTGGGCGGGAAGTCCCCGTGGACCGGCGTCGACTCCAACACCGCGGCCAACGTCTTCTCCATGGCCGTCGAACTGCCGACGGCCGAGCTGGCGCCCCACTCCGAGCTGCACATCTGGGGCCGGTGCAGCGTCCTGCGGGACGGCGAACTCGTCCACGCGGACCGGGCCGGCCACCCGTCGATCAGCAGCTTCTTCAACACCGACGACACGAAGGAGGAGTACAACGCGAGCGAGCCGGCGGGCGACCGGGCCAGATGGACGGACCAGTTCGTCCATCTGCTGGGCCACACCGGCGGTTACTCGCGCGAGGAGGCGATCGCCGCGCTCGACGAGCACGGCATTCTACCGGACGTGCTGCACTTCGACCCGTCCAGGCCCGCCGTGTACCCGAACGGCCGGACGTTCACGGAGGACGTCATCGACATCCGCGTCGCGTTCCTCACCAAGAACGAGGCGCCGCCCACCGGCCTGTCCCCGCACACCGACACCCTGGACCGGTTCCCGTACCTCGGCGACCCGCACCCGGCGACGGCTTCCTGACGGAACCCGGCCCCCGGGGCCGTACGACAGAGGCGGCGAGCCCCGTTCGGGGCCGCCGCCTCTGTCTTCAGCCGTCTTTCGCGCGCGAGGGCGAGGGCTTAGCTGAAGGAGTCACCGCAGGCGCAGGAGCCGGTCGCGTTCGGGTTGTCGATCGTGAAGCCCTGCTTCTCGATCGTGTCCACGAAGTCGACGGTGGCGCCGCCCAGGTACGGGGCGCTCATGCGGTCGGTGACGACCTTGACCCCGTCGAAGTCCTTCTCCACGTCGCCGTCGAGGGCGCGCTCGTCGAAGAACAGCTGGTACCGCAGACCCGAGCAGCCGCCGGGCTGAACGGCGACGCGCAGCGCGAGGTCGTCACGGCCTTCCTGGTCGAGCAGGGCCTTGACCTTGGCCGCGGCGGCGTCGGTCAGGATGATGCCGTCGCTGACGGTTTTGGTCTCGTCCGATACGGACATCTACATCTCTCCCGGGTTGTACGGAGACTGCTTGCCGACGAGTGCAACCGGCGCTTCCGCGGATTCATTCCGGCCGGGCGTCACGTGGTCGCGATTTTGCCTTCTGCCCCTTCATGCTCGCATACGCGCGCGAGGGCGCACAGCGGCCCGCGGGGGGATCCGGGGCGGCCGGGCCGGGATTCATGTCACATGGACACGAGGGGCATCGTCAAACTGACGTGAAGCGTTTATGATAGATAGCGTCAGATAGACGAGAAATAGAAAGGGTGCGTGCCGTGACCACCGCCCAGACCCCGGAGCTCGACGTCCAGCCGACTCCGCTCGCCCTGTTGCTGCTCGGCCGCGAGGCCGACCCGAAGAGCGAGCGGGGTGTCGAGTGCCCCGGCGATCTGCCCTCGCCGTCCGACCCCGCCCTGGTCGAGCGCGCCCGCGCCGCCAAGGAGAAGCTCGGCGACAAGGTGTTCGTGCTCGGTCACCACTACCAGCGTGACGAGGTGATCCAGTTCGCCGATGTCACGGGCGACTCCTTCAAGCTGGCCCGGGACGCGGCGGCGCGTCCGGAGGCCGAGTACATCGTCTTCTGCGGTGTGCACTTCATGGCCGAGTCGGCGGACATCCTCACCTCCGCCGACCAGAAGGTCGTGCTGCCGGACCTCGCGGCCGGCTGCTCCATGGCCGACATGGCGACGGCGGAGCAGGTCGCGGAGTGCTGGGACGTGCTGACCGAGGCCGGGATATCCGAGCAGGTCGTCCCGGTGTCGTACATGAACTCCTCGGCCGACATCAAGGCGTTCACCGGCAGGCACGGCGGCACCATCTGCACGTCCTCCAACGCCAAGCGCGCGCTGGACTGGGCGTTCGAGCAGGGCGAGAAGGTGCTCTTCCTGCCCGACCAGCACCTCGGCCGCAACACCGCCGTGCGGGACATGGGGATGTCCCTGGAGGACTGCGTCGTCTACAACCCGCACAAGCCGAACGGCGGCCTGACGGCGGACGAGCTGCGCGCCGCGAAGATGATCCTGTGGCGCGGCCACTGCTCGGTCCACGGCCGCTTCAGCCTGGACTCGGTGAACGATGTGCGCGCCCGGATCCCCGGGGTGAACGTCCTGGTCCACCCGGAGTGCAAGCACGAGGTCGTGGCCGCGGCGGACCAGGTCGGCTCGACCGAGTACATCATCAAGGCCCTCGAAGCGGCCCCGGCCAGCTCCAAGTGGGCCATCGGCACGGAGCTGAACCTGGTCCGCCGCCTGGCGAACCGTTTCGCCCCGGAGGGCAAGGAGATCGTCTTCCTCGACCGCACGGTCTGCTTCTGCTCCACCATGAACCGCATCGACCTCCCCCACCTGGTCTGGACCCTGGAATCCCTCGCCGAGGGCAACCTGGTCAACCAGATCCAGGTCGACGAGGAGACGGAGACCTTCGCGAAGCTGGCGCTGGAGCGGATGCTGGCGTTGCCGTAGGGCCCCGGAAGTCCACGACGACGCCCCGGGCCGGTCTCCCGGCCGGCCCGGGGCGTCGTCGTCAGGGGTGCCCGCAGAAGGGTGCCGAAATGCTCAGGCCTCCGTCGACCACCAGGTTCTGGCCGGTGATGTACCCGGCGGCGGGCGACAGCAGGAAGTCGACGGCGTCCGCGATCTCCTGGGGGGTGCCCGGGCGGCCCTTGGGGATGTGCGGCACGATGTCGTCGGCGCTCAGGCCGGTGGCCCTCAGGTAATGGCCCAGGGAGTCCGTCGTGATCATCCCGCCGGTCACCACGTTGACGTTGACGCCCTGGGGCGCCAGCTCGGCGGCGAAGTAGCGGGCCCATGCCTCCAGGGCGGCCTTCTGCGCGCCGATGGCCGCGTATCCGGGGATGGCGCGCCCGGCGGCCAGCGACGAGACGGCCACGATCCGTCCCCCGCGGTCCATGAGCCGGACGGCGTGCTGGGCGGCGACCACGAAGGACTGGGAGTTCATGGCGTGGCTGCGCGCGAGGTGGCGCAACTCCACCTGCTCGACGGTCTTCGCGGGGCCCGCCGCCGCGTTGGCGACGAGGTGGTCCAGCCTGCCGTACCGCTCCTCGACGAAGGCGAACAGCTCCGTGATCCGCTCGGGATCCTCCACGTCGGCCCGGCACAGGCTGCCGCTTCCCCCCGCCTTCTCCACCTCCTCCAGGGCGCTGTGCGCGGCCTCCTCGTCCTGCTTGTAGTTGATCACCACATGGCCCCCGCGCCGGGCGAGCGTGACCGCCACGGCTCGCCCGATGCCTCGTGAGGCGCCCGTGACGAGGGTGACCTCGTCCGGTCCCGTACGTCCGCTCACGCGGCATCCCTCCGCCCGGCGGCGAAGTCCTCCGGCCCGCACCAGCGCAGCACCGTGCCGCCGTAGCTCATTCCCGAGCCGAACGAGACCAGCAGGACCTCGGCGCCGGGGTGCAGCCGGCCCGACTCGACGGCTTCCCACAGGGCCAGGATCACGCTGGACCCGCTGGTGTTGCCGAGCCGGTCCGCCACCACGACGCCCTTGCTCTCCGGTTGGCCGAGTTCGCGGACCAGTCGGCGCAGCAGCGTCGGATTGGCCTGGTGGGAGACGATCAGGTCGATGTCGTCCAGCGTGGTCCCCGCCGCCTTGACGACCTGTTCGACGAAGTCCGGGATGACGTTCAGCGCGAAGTCGCGCACTCCCCCGCCGTCCATGCGCATGAAGTTGGGCCCGCTGAAGCGGTTGGGCAGGCCCTCGGGCGGGTCCTGACGCTCCGTGAAGGCCGTGTAGTACAGCTCCGGTTTGGTGCGCATCAGCGTGGGCCCGACACCCTGCCCGTCCCGGCACGCCTCCAGCAGGTAGCAGCCCGCGCCGTCGCCGAAGATGGCGTGCCCGGTGCGGTCTTCGGGGTCCAGGCACTGGGCGACCGTGTCGGCGATGACGACCGCGACCCGGTTGTACTCCCCGGAGCGGATGTACTTCACGCCGACGTCGAGGGCGAAGACGCCGCCCGCGCAGCCGCCCGCGTTGACGTCGAAGCCCCTGATGTCGAAGAGGCCCGCCTTGCGCAGCACCGCCGCGGCCATGGCCGGCAGCATGTGGTCCGGGGTGCCGGTGCAGCAGATGACGAGATCTATGGTCTCGGGCGCGACGCCCGCGCGGACGCAGGCGTCCTGGAGCGCCCCGACCGCGAGGTCGGAGGTCAGCTGGCCGGGCCGGGCCACCCGGCGCGTGGTGATTCCCAGCTTGGTGCGAATCCATTCGTCACTGGTGTCGAAACGGGCGACGATGTCTTCGTTCGATATCTCGAGGTCGGGCACAAAACGCCCTACCGACCGAATCCCCACGGATACCGGATCAGCATTCCACACCATCCGCACACCCCTTTCCGAAATACTTACCTTGTCTTGCTCGGTCACTCACGATTAAATAATCCTGTCGCGTTTCTGCTCCGTTTCCAGGAAAGGCCCTCATGTCTCATGCCGTTACTCTCGTCACCGGCGGAACCTCGGGTTTGGGTCTCGCGACCGCACAGCGGCTGCTGGCCGACGGCATGCGGCTGGTGCTGCTCGGCCGCTCGCGGGAGCGGGGTGCGGAGGCGGTCTCGCGGCTGGGTGGCGAGGCGGTGTTCGTGCCCGGGGACGTCGCTGTCGAGGGCGATGTGGAGCGGGCCGTCGGGGCCGCCGTCGAGCAGGGGGCGCTGCGGGCGGTGGTGAACTGCGCGGGCCGCGCGCACGCGGCGCGCGTGGTGAGCCGCTCCGGTCCGCACTCCTTGAAGGAGTTCGCCGAGGTGGTCGAGGCCAATCTGATCGGCACCTTCAACGTCGTCCGGCTGGCCGCCGATGCGATGGCGGCCAATGAGCCGGTCTCCGGAGAGCGCGGAGTCATCGTCAACACCGCCTCCATCGCCGCGTTCGACGGCCAGATCGGGCAGGCCGCCTACGCCGCCTCCAAGGCCGGGGTGGCCGGTATGACCCTGCCGCTGGCCCGGGATCTCGGGCCGTTGCTGATCCGGGTGGTCACCGTGGCCCCGGGGCTGTTCGACACCCCGGCGGCCGATGTGCTGTCCGCCCGCAAGAAGGCCGAGCTGGCCGGGCTGGTGCCTCATCCGCGCAGGTGGGGGCAGGCGGAGGAGTTCGCGGAGCTGGTGCTCCACATCCTCCGCAACCCCATGCTCAACGGCGAGACGATCCGGCTCGACGCCGGTCTGCGGCTGCCGGCCCGCTGAGCCGGCCCGGCCGTTTCGCCCGGCGCGGGGCAGGCACCGGCCGGCCCCGCGCGCCGTGCCGCTACCAGGCGACCGGCAGTTCCTGGCAGCCGTAGACGATGGCGCCGTCCCGCATCGGCACGCGGTCCGCCGGGACCGTCAGACGCAGCTCGGGCAGCCGGTCGAGCAGCACCTGGAAGCCGATCCGCAGCTCGGCGCGGGCCAGTTGCTGAGCCACGCACTGGTGCACGCCGAAGCCGAAGGCCACGTTGCCCGAGGGCACGCGCGCGATGTCGAAGCGGTCCGGGTCCGTGAAGCGCTCGGGGTCCCGGTTGGCGGCGGGCAGCGACACGGTGACGGTCTGCCCGGCCCGCACGGTCTGCCCGCCCAGCTCCACGTCCTCGGCCGCGCCGCGCGAGATGCCGAACTGGATGACGGTCAGATAGCGCAGGAGCTCCTCGACGGCGCCGCTCATCAGCCCGGCGTCGGCGCGCAGCGCGGAGAGCTGTTCCGGGTGGGTGAGCAGTGTGTAGGTGCCCAGCGAGAACATGTTCGCGGTGGTCTCATGACCGGCCGTGAAAAGCTGGAACGCCACACTTGTGAGTTCCACATCGGAAAGCTCCGCCGACTGCACGAGTCCGCTCAGCAGATCATCGCCCGGCTCTTTCTGCTTGAGCGTCACGACATTCGCCAGGAATTCGAAGATGATGCGGTAGCAGTCCTTCACCTCTTCGGCGGAGGAGTCGATACGCAGCATCTTCTCGGAGACGGGCTGGATGTCCTGCCAGTCGGCGTACCGAATTCCCAGGAGATCGCAGATGACCCGGGACGGCAGCGGCATGGCGAACGCGGTGACGAGGTCCGCGGTGTCCGCGCCGTCCGCCTGCATCCGGTCGATCAGCTCGTTCGCGACCGCGGCGATCTTCGGTTCCATCTCCCGCATCCGGCGGGTGCTCAGCTCGCCGGTGAGCAGCCGCCGGTACTTGGTGTGCTCCGGCGGGTCCATGCCGACGAACATGCCGGGCACGTCCTCCTCGGGCGGCTGGCCGTCGCCCAGGACGTCGTGCACGGCGGAGTGCCGCAGACGCGGGTCCGAGCTGAACCGGGAGTCGGACAGCACCCGCCGGGCCAGCTGGTGGCCGGTGACGATCCAGCCCTCGTGGCCGTCGGCATAGGTCAGCGGGGCCACGGGGCAGCGCCCGCGCATCTCGGACAACTCCGGCGGGGGATCCAGCGGGTGGTCCCGTGCCGTGGGGATACGGGGTGGCGTGGCTTCCTGCTGGGTCATACGCGCTCCTGGTCGGTGGTGCGGGCGCGGAGCAGCTCCGCGGTGCGCTCCGCGAGGGCCGTGCGCTCCGCTGGGGGGAGCAGGCCCTCGGGCGAGGTGATCTCGATGCTGAGCCGGCCGCCGTACGAGGTGACGACGAACAGCAGCAGGCCGTGCATGGTGGTCGTGGTGTAGCCGCGGAAGTCCGTGATGCGCAGGCCCCGCGGTGCGGTGAACTCGGGTATGGGGCCGAGATTGGTGACGACGAGGTCGACGGAGACGGGTTCGGCGGCGGCGAACTGGCCGGCCTGGAGGATCGCGCGCTCGGCCTCGCCGTCCTCGACCGCCTTGTCGAGGCGCTCCTTGATGACCCGGCCGACCTCGGTCGGATCGGCGCCGCGGGGTACGGAGACGGCCGTCTCGACGCCGCTGACGAAGTTGGTCGACTCCTCGACGGTCACCGCGGGTTCGGTCCGGTTGCGCAGGTCCACCGGGCAGCCGCAGACCAGGTCGAGGGCGGCCGCGCCGGGGCGCCCCTCGCGTACGGCGACGGTCGCGGCGCCCGCCACGAAGCCGTGCACCGAGAAGGAGTCGGCGCGCAGCGCGTCCCGCAGCAGGGCCGTGTCCTCGGCGCCGAGCCGCAGCCGCTGGGGCACCACCCGCAGTGGCTCCGGGGAGGGGGCGGCGGCCAGGGCCGCGCACAGCGCGTCCCGGTCCACGGTGCTCTCCACGACACCGGCCGTGTGACGGGTCGCCAGCAGGGTCTCGGCGGACAGCTGGGCGGGAGCCGCGGGGGTGGCGTAGGGCGGCGTACGGCCCTCGGTGAGCGCGGTGTAGTTGCGGCAGAGCTTCTCCAGCAGGGTGACGCCGCCGCGCCCGTCGATCATGCTGTGATGCAGGACGAGGATGATGCGCGCGCTGTGCTCGGAACGCACGAGGACCAGCCGGCACAGCTCCTGGACGGAGTCCAGGGGCCGTGCCATCTCGGCCAGGTAGACGGCCTCCTCGCCCTCGGGGGTGCCGTCGGTCTCCCGCAGGGTGACCTCGGGCAGCCGGCCGGGCGGAATCCGGAAGAAATAGCCGCTCGCGTCCCGGCCGAGATTTCCGGTCAGCAGTGGAACCGCATGACACAGCGCTTTGAACGCCTGGACGAGTCGGCTCGGCTCCACTGCGCCGACGGCGGCCACCGAATAAGAACCGGACCAGTCGACAAACGCGTGATAAGCCTCGCTGGGATCCAGGTACCGCAGCCGTGACATCAAGCACTCATTCCCATCGGATCCGTCCGGTGAAATACTGTTCGACGGCGCCCCGAATTACTTCGGCAGGAATTACGGAACGCTCGACCTCAGTATTTCCGGACGTCACCCGAGGTGTCTTCAGCCCAAGAACCAGGTCCGCGAGCCCGCCTCCGGGCCGGGCTCGCCGATCCGGTACCTGGACCATCGACCAGTGCCGCGAACGCCCCGGGAGCAGGTCAGGCGCCGCGGGCCCCGATGGAGTGGCCGTGGGGCGTGGTGAAGGAGCCCATGGCGGCGATGAGCTGGGCTCTCGTGCTGACGCCGGACTTGCCGAGCACGTTGGAGACGTGGAACTTCACGGTCTTCTCGGTGACGCACAGGGCAGCCGCGATGGCCTTGTTGGACAGCCCCTGGCAGAGCAGGGCGAGGACGCCGTTCTCGCGCTCGGTGAGCAGCTCCCGGAAGCGGTGGTCCACCCCCAGGGGCGTACAGCCGGCCCGGACCGCCTGCAACAGGCAGGCGGTGAGCTCGGGAGAGGCGAAGCCGCCGTCGTCCACGACGGCGTGGACGGCGTGGACGACGTCGTCGTTGGCCGCGTCCCGGTGGACGACTCCGCGGACATTGCCCCTGACCAGGTCCGCCAGTCGCTCGGGGCTCATCGCGTCGATGCCGTAGACGACGGTGGCAGGGGGGCTGGGGACGCTCCGGTCCAGTTCCTGGATCAGTTCGGTCAGCCCGGCCTCCAGCAGGATGACATCGGGCCGGTATTCGGCGACCCGCTTCACCGCCTGCCGTTCGTCCGCCGCTTCCGCGACCACGGAGATACCCGGATCCCGGGCGAGAAGCATTTTCAAACCGAATCGCGCGTGCGGATGGCCGTCGCACACCATGACATCGACCGGGTTCCGTATGGAATGATGCCTGCTATGACCTGCGAGACTGACCGGCAATTGGTTCCCCCTACCTCGTACCGTCAACCTCAGGCAGGGTAATCGAACGTCGGTACGTCGGGCAAGGGATTAACCCCCGCAGCCGGACCCCGTCGCGGCTATGCGTACTTTCATGCGTTATCCCCCGCTCTCCTGCCCGCTACCACCTCCGTCACGGAAATCGCCTCGCATGGGCAATTATCTGAGGCAATCTTGACTGATTCTTCTCGGCCGGGCGGCACCGAACGCCCGCGCAGGATCACGCGGCCGTCCGATTCCCGCTGGTCGAAAATGTCCGGCGCGCTCAGCGCGCACATGCCCGAGCCGCAGCAGCGTTCCTGGTCGACGGTGACGCGCAGGGTCATGGACAGGCCACCGGCTCCCGGCGCCGGACAGGCGACACCGTCATCGGCATGTGATTGGGGTTGACCGTGGCCCACGGCATCTCCTTGACCTTGGCTCCGTCGGCGAGTGTCAGCTGCCAGCGGCGGATGATCGTGCCCAGCACCACATGCATCATCGCCCAGGCGAACTGTTCGCCGATGCAGTGCCGGGGACCCGCCCCGAACGGGGTGTACGCGCCCTTGGGGAGAGTCGCGGCCGGCCGGTCCAGCCAGCGGTTCGGGTCGAAGCGCAGCGGGTCGGGGAAGAGGTCGGGGTCGCGGTGCACCGCGTACGGGCTGTAGAACAGTTCGGTGCCGGCCTTCACATGGCCGCCGCCCAGCGGGAAGTCCCGTACGGCGCGCCGGGAGATGACGAGGATCGGCTGCCGGACCCGCATCAGCTCCTGCAGAACCCGCCGGTTGTACGGCAGGTCGCCGACGTCGGCCATCTCGAAGTCCCGCTCGCCGACGACCTCCAGGACCTCCGTGCGCACCCGCTCCTCCATCTCCGGGTGCCGGGCCAGCTCGTAGAAGAGCCAGGCCATGGCGGTGGCGGCGGTCTCCGAGCCGGCCATGGTGACCGAGACGATCTGGTTGCACAGCTCCTCGTCGGACATCGCGCGGCCGGTCTCCGGGTCGCGGGCCTCCAGCAGCATGGACAGCATTCCCGCCGTGCCGGGTTCGGCGGTGCCCCGCCGGTAGGCCAGCATGACGCGGCTGATCGCGTCGCGGAGCTGGGCGAAGGCCGCGTCGAAGCGGCGGTTCATGGGCAGCGGCAGCTTCTCCAGCAGATCGCCCGGCGACACCGTGCGCCACATGATGGCCTCGAGCACGGTGGGCAGGATCGCCGCCAGCTCCTCGTGCGCGGCCCGGTCCACGACCGAGCCGAACATGGTGCGGGCCAGGATGTTGAAGGTGATGTCCCGCATGGCCTTGTCCACCGGGATCTCGTCGCCGGCCCGCCAGTGCGCGGTCTTCTCCTCGGTGACCTCGCGCATCACCTCGATGTACCGGGTGATCTCGTCGCGGTGGAACGAGGGCTTGATCATGGCCTGCTGGCGGCGGTGCTCGGCACCGTAGGCGTGGATCACGCCGTTGCCGGTGAGCGGCCGGACCTTGTCGTAGAAACGGCCCTTGTCCAGCAGGTCCTTGCGGTCCGTGAGCAGGGTGTGGATCAGCGGCGGCGAGGTCACGAACAGCGAGGGCATCGTGCCCAGGTCCACCCGGACCAGGTCTCCGTGGGCGCGCAACGAGGTCAGAAAGCCCAGCGGGCTGCGCATCAGCGCCACCGCGTGGCCGAGTCCGGGCACCCGGCCGGGGGCGGTCGTGTACGTGACGCTCACGTGTGCGCCTCCGAGGTCGGCGCGGCCAGCCGGCAGTAGGCGCGGTCGCTGTAGACGGTGCGGTTCAGACGCAGGGTGAGCATCCCGGAGCGGACCCCGTTCCACCGGTGCCCCGGCCCGTTGTAACGGGACGTCAGGTACGACCACTGGAGGTTGCCGGCCATCATGTGCCACAGCGCGTCCAGGTAGGCGCGGATGTCGTCGCGGCGGCCCAGTTCGCTCGCCTCGATGGCCGCCCTGGCCTTCATGAACTCGGCCCGCTTGCCGTCGATGAGGGCGAACAGGCGGTCCACGCCCTCCTGGAGGCCGAGCCCCTCGCTCAGCCGCAGCACCGAGAGGGCGTTGACGTAGTCGTCCATCATCGCCTCGGCCCGGAAGGAGAACATGTCGTTCGTCAGCATGATGTGCACCAGCGCGATGTCGATGATCTCGCGCAGTTCCGCGTGCCGTTCGAGGTCCTCGGTCAGGTCGATGCCGAGCCCGTACTCGCCGAGCACGAAGTACATGCCCATGCCGACGCTGTCCTTGCGGACCTTGATGTAGGTGTCGTAGTCGAACACCCGGTCCTCGGTGCGGGAGGTGATCTCGTGGACGCATCCGGCGAGGAAGCGCCGCACCTCCGCGAGGAACCGGTCCCACACGGCCGGCGGCATGCCCGCGCGCATCTCCTTCCACAGCCCCTGGAGCACCGTGCCCCACATCTCGGTGCCGTCGGCCTGCGCGTCGAGGATGCCCGCCAGCAGGACGAAGAGTTCCTGGGCCGCGGCGGGGTCCTTGCCGAGCTTGTCCCGGTCCACCATCGCGTTGTCGAACACCGAGAGGTACTCGGTGTACTTGCACAGGTGGCGCAGCCGGTCCTCGCGGGCCGTGGGCAGCACCAGACAGGTCCACAGGGAGGCGGTCTCCTCCAGGAGGAGGTCCAGCTCCCGGCCGCTGTCCAGGGCGAACCCCATGGTGTCGCGGACCCAGGCGTCCGACTCCCGCCGGATGTCCGGCGTCTGCGGGTGGCTGCACGCGGGGAGGAGGTAGGGGAACTCTGGCAGATAGATCTCCGTGCCGTCCGAGAACGGCTTCGGTATGGTCGACATCCGGTCACTCACCTTTCTCGATAGACACAGGCGGCCGCCAGCGACTCCAGCTCGACCAGCGCGACGGGCCGGAGGCCGGCGCCGCGCAGGGCCTGGACCGCTCCGGCGTGCCGCTCGCCGATCATTCGCTCGATGACGGCGGGCGCCCCGGTCGCGCGGACCACGTCCCGCAGTTCGGCGAGGTCGTCGACGCCGAGCCACTCGGATCCGTAGAGCAGGTCGAGCCGGGCGCGCTGCGCGGGGGCCGCCATGTTCCGGGCGACCGTGATGAGCGCGGTCGGCTTGCCCTTGCGGGCGTCGTCCAGCGGCTCCTTGCCGGTCAGTTCGGGCGCGCCGAACAGGCCGATCACGTCGTCGCGCAGCTGGAACGCCTCGCCCAGCAGCAGCCCGAAGGTGTCGTACGCCCCGAGCAGCGCCTCGTCCGCGCCGGCCAGCGCCCCGCCGATCTGCAGGGGGTACCGGATGGTGTAGCTCGCCGTCTTGTGCCGGATGATCTTCAGCGCGTCGGAGAGCTCGCCGCCCCGTGCCTCCCCGACGAGGTCGAGGAACTCGCCGTACAGCGCCGAGATGCGCAGTCGGGCGAACAGCCGCCGGGCGCGCTCGTCCCGGGCCACCAGGGGGCTGTCGTGGTACATCTCCTCCGACCAGACCAGGCAGGCGTCCCCGGCGAGCAGCGCGGCGTGCTGCCCGAACGCCCCGCTCTCGCTCTGCCAGTCCTGTTCGGCGTGCCACTTGCCGAGCGACAGATGGACCGTGGGCCTGCCGCGCCGCAGATCGCTGTGGTCGATGATGTCGTCGTGGATCAGGGCCGCGGCGTGGAACAGCTCCAGCGCGGCGGCCACCGTGATGAGGTCGGGGTCGTCCGCGGCACCGCCGGCGCCCCGCCACCCCCAGTAGCAGAACAGGGGGCGGATCCGTTTGCCGCCGTTCAGGACGAAGTCGCGCAGGACCACCAGCAGATGGCGGGCCGCCCGGTCGGGCTCGCCTTCGATCCGCCGCTGGAGGAAGTGGTCGAGACTCCGGTCGACCCGCGCCGTGACGGCCGCGCTCTCCGTCAGCGCGTCGGTGAGGGTCATTTGTCGCGCCTGACGACCTTCATGGACAGTTCCCCGGGAACGAGGGCGCCCATGGCGATCGGCTTCACCGGCTCGCCGGTGATGGGCTGCACGGACCAGCGCTGCAGCAGGGTCGCGAGGACGGTCTGGGTCTCGAACCAGGAGAAGGACTCGCCGATGCAGTTGCGGACCCCCGCGCCGAACGGCATGAACGCGCTGCGCGGCACCGCCTTGGCCCGCTCGGGCAGCCAGCGGTCGGGGTCGAACGCCTCCGGGTTGTCGTACACCTTCGGATCGTGGTGGACGGCGTAGATGGAGTACAGGACCTCGGTGCCGGCCGGGATGAGGTGACCGCCGAGTTCGGTGTCCTGCACGCACTTGCGGCCCAGCGCCCACACCGGCGGGTACAGCCGCAGCGCCTCCTGGATGACGCGCCGGGTGTAGTCCAGGGCGCGCAGGTCGCCGGCCTCGACCGGGCGGTCGCCGACGACCTCGTCGACCTCCTCCTGCATCCGGCGCTGCACCTCGGGGTGGCGGCCGAGCAGCATGCAGGCCCAGCTCATGGCGCTCGGCGTGGTCTCGGACCCCGCCGTCAGGAGCGTCATGAACTCGTCCTGGATCTGCTTGTCCGTCATGGACTTGTTGCCCTCGTCACGCGCGGTGAAGAGGAGGTTCATCAGGTCGTCCGGCCGCTCGCCGAGGCCCTTGTCCTTGGCCCGGTGGTCGGCGATGATGCGCCGCCCCATCGAGTAGAGCCGGCCGATCGCGCTGTGGAACTCCTTGCTGGACTTGCTGGGAATGCGGTCGAGCAGGCCCGGGGGAATGGCCGCGCGCTTCTCCACACCGGATATCACGATCGGCATGGACTTATGGACCTCGGCCACGTCCTGTTCCACCATCTCGGTGGAGAACAGCGCCTTGATGACGATGCGTACGGCGAGTTCGTAGAACATGTCGTACATGCCGACGCGTTGGCCGTCCCGCCAGGTGTCGAACACCTCGGTCGCCGACTCACGCATCACGTCGACATAGGTGGCGATCTTCTCGTGGTGGAAGGCCGGCTGCATGAGCAGGCGCTGCCGGCGATGGAAGTCGCCCTCGGACAAGAGGATTCCGTTGCCGAGCAGCGGGCGCGCCTGGTCGAACTGCATCCCCTTTTCGAAGGACTTGGACTTGCGCACGAGAATGTCGTAGAGCATGTCGTGGTCGCTGACCACGTATGCCTGCTTGGTGCCGAGCCAGATACGTACCAGGCCGCCCTGCTCGCTGACGCTCTGGAAGAACCTGAGCGGGTTGCGGAACATCTGTACGGCGTGGCCCGCGAGCGGAATGCGCCCCGGCATCGGAGGAACTGACGGTGCGGCGGTCGCGAGGGCCATGGTTCTTCTCGCCTCCTTGGGTGGGACGGAAAAGGGGTTACAGCGAGGGGATGTCAGACGGCCGGGCGCGGGTCACGACCAGGTGACGGGCAGCTCGGCGAGGCCCCGGAAGACGAAGCCGCCCGGCAGGTACCGGGGTTCAAAGCCGTCCGCGAGACGCAGTCCGGGCAGCGCCTCCACCAGCGTCCGCAGGGCGATCTGCGACTCCAGGCGGGCGAGCGAGGCGCCCACGCAGAAGTGGATGCCGTGGCCGAAGCCGAGGTGGCGCGGCGGGCCCTGCCGGTCGAGGCGGAAGGTCTCGGGGTCCTCGACCCACTCGGGGTCGCGTCCGGCGGCGGCGAACATCACGCGCAGCCGGGCCCCTTCGGGGATCTCGGTGTCGCCGACCCGCAGCGCCTCGGTGGCGACGCGGGGCGCGCCCTGCACCGAGGAGTCATATCGCAGCGCCTCTTCCACGGCGGCGGGGACCAGCTCCGGGTCCTTGACGATCCGCTCCCACAACGCGCGGTCGCGCAGCAGCTGGTACATCGCGTTGGAGATCAGGTTGGTGGTGGTCTCGTGGCCCGCGGCGATCATCACGCGCAGGGCGACGACGGCGTCCTCGACCGTGCACACCGGGTCGTCCGCGTCGGCGGCCCGCACCAGTTCGGTGAGCAGGTCGTCGGCGGGCTCCTGGCGGCGCCGCTCCAGCAGGCCGAGCACGTACTTCTCGTACGTCACCACGTCGGTGGCGCAGTGCACCTGCTGCTCCGGCGGCAGCGGGGCGACCTGGAGGGCGAGCCACTCGTTGTTCCACTGCTTGACCGTGGCCCGGTCCTCCTCCGGGATGCCGATGATGTCGCAGATCACCGTCATCGGGAGCGGATAGGCGAATTCCTGGAGGAGGTCGCAGCCGTCCTTCGCCGTGATCTCGGTGGCGAGTCTTTTGGCTATCGCTCGGATCGATGCCTCACGGCGCCGCAGAGCGCGCGGGGTGAAGTACTCGCTGATGAGATTCCGGAACCGGGTGTGGGCGGGCGGGTCCACGTTGTAGAGGGCGACCCGGAAGAACAGGGAGTCGTCCAGGATCGCCTTCGCCTCCGGGCAGAAGGGGTAGGAGCCGTCAAGGTTGTAGCGGCTCGTGAAATGCTCGTGATCCCGCTGGACGGCCTCGATTTCCGCGCGTCCGGTGACGATCCATTCGTCCAGCGTGGTCTGGTGGGCGACCGGCTGTTCCTTTCGGGCACGCGCGAATGCCGCGTAAGGGCACGCGGTGTATTCCGGAGAAATGGGGTCGAAGAGTTCCGCGGCGGAAGGGTCGGGCGACATCTGGAGCGCTTTCCTCCTGTTTTCGGGCGGTCGCCGACCGCCGGAGGCGGCAGGATCTCGCCCGCACGATCGGATTAAAGGATCACCGACCGGCAATGCGGGTGTCTTCCGCCGAGAGGCCAGGATCCGTATGCCCGGCGAAAGACGAGGAGGTGGGGGGGGGGGGGGGTCGCCCCCCCCCCCCCCCCCCCCCCCCTCTTCCCCCCCCCCCCCCCCCCCCCCCCCCCCCCCCCCCCCCCCCCCCCCCCCCCCCCCCCCCCCCCCCCCCCCCCCCCCCCCCCCCCCCCCCCCCCCCCCCACCTCCGGGGGGAGCGGTCCGTGGGCCGCCGGTTACACCCCTGCGTGCTCCGGTGCCTCCGCGGCGGGCGTCGGCCGGTCGCCCGGCAGACCCTTGCCGGCCGCCCGCTTCCTCGCCCGGCGCTCCTTGCGGAGCTCCAGCATGGCGTAGAGGGTCGGGACCAGGAGGAGGGTCAGCAGGGTGGAGGTGATCAGGCCGCCGATCACCACGACCGCGAGCGGCTGGGCGATGAAGCCGCCCTCGCCCGTGACGCCCAGGGCCATCGGGAGCAGGGCGAAGATCGTGGCCAGGGCCGTCATCAGGATGGGGCGCAGCCGGTGCCGGCCGCCCTCGATCACGGCCTCGACCACGCCGTAGCCCTGCGCCCGGTACTGGTTGATCAGATCGATCAGCACGATCGCGTTGGTCACCACGATGCCGATCAGCATCAGCATGCCGATCATGGCGGGGACGCCCATCGGGGTGCCCGTGATGATCAGCAGGCCGAGGGCGCCGGTCGCCGCGAACGGGATGGAGACCAGCAGGATGAGCGGCTGGGCCAGTGAGCGGAAGGTCGCGACCAGGAGCATGAAGACGATCGCGATCGCGGCCAGCATGGCGAGGCCGAGGTTCTTGAAGGCGTCGTTCTGATCGGAGGTGACACCGCCGATCTGGGCCTCGGCGCCCGCGGGCAGCTTCAGGGCCTTGATCTTCGACTGGAGCTGGGTGCTGACCGCGCCGGTGTTGTCACCGGTCGGCTTGGCCGTGATCGTCGCGGCGCGCTGGCCGTCGATCCGGGTCAGCGAGACCGGGCCGTCCACCAGCTTCACCGTGGCGATGTCGCCGAGCTCGACCGGGCCGAGGCGCAGCTTCTTCAGCTGGGCGACGGTCGTCGCGGGCTCGGCCGACTTGATGACGACATCGCGCTCGGTGTCGTCGAGGGTCGCCTTCGCCGCCGTCGTACCGCGCACCGCCTGGGCCACCGCCGCGCCGAGCTTCTGGTTGTCGAAACCGGCCGCGGCCGCCTTGGCGTCGGCCGTCACCGAGATCCGCGGCACGCTGGTGGACAGGTCGCTGGTGACGTCGGTGACGCCGTCAAGACCGGCCACCGTGGAGCGGACCTGCTCGGCCGCCGTCCGCAGCGCCTGGGGGTCGGCGGACTTCACCACGACGCTGAGGTTCTGGCTGCCGAACCCGTCACCGGCCGACACCGTGGTCGTACCGATGCCCTTGAGGTCCTTCAGGCCGCTCTCCAGGTGCTTCTGCACGCTGTCGTACGACTTCGAGTCCTTCAGCATCACCTGGTAGGACGCCTGGTTGGTGTCCGTGCCGCCGCCGAAGGCCGCCATGAAGCCGGAGGAGCCGACGGTGACCTGGTAGTCCTTGACGCCGTCGGTGGCGGCGAGGAGCTTCTCGACCTTCTTCGCCTGCGCGTCGGTCGCGGCCAGGCTGGTGCCGGGCTTCAGCTCCTGCTTGATCGTGATGACCTCCTGCTCGCCCTGGTCGAAGAAGTTGGTCTTGAGCAGTCCGGACATGCCGAACGTGACGACCAGGACGACGATCGCGATCAGCACGCTGGTGAGGCGGCGGCGCGTCGCGAAGCGCAGCACCGGGACGTAGGCGCGCTGGAGGCGGCTGTTCGCCTCCTTCTCCTCGGCCTTGCGGCGGGCCTCCGCCGCGTCCTCGGGGGTGCCCTTGGGGGCGCGCAGGAACCAGTAGGAGAGCACCGGGACGACGGTCAGCGAGACCAGCAGGGAGGCCAGCAGGGCCGCCGTGACGGTGATGCTGAAGGAGCCGAACAGCGCGCCCACCATGCCGCCGACCAGGCCGATCGGCAGGAACACCGCGACCGTGGTGAGGGTGGAGGAGGTGACCGCGCCGGCCACCTCACGGACCGCCTCGATGATCGCCGAGCGGCGCTCCTCGCCGTAGCCGAGGTGCCGCTTGATGTTCTCCAGGACCACGATCGAGTCGTCCACGACCCGGCCGATGGCGATGGTCAGCGCGCCGAGCGTGAGCATGTTCAGGGACAGGCCGTCGGTCCACAGCACGATCAGCGCGAGGACGACGGACAGCGGGATGGAGACCGCGGTGACCAGCGTGGAGCGCAGCGAGGCGAGGAAGAGCAGGATGACCAGGACCGCGAAGAGCAGGCCGAGCGCGCCCTCGGTGGTCAGGCCCTTGATGGACTTGGAGACGGCCGGGCCCTGATCGCTGACGACCGTCAGCTTGGCGTCGGCGCCGAGCTGTGCGCGCAGTCCGGGCAGCTTGTCCTTGACCGCGTTGGAGATGGTGACCGCGCTGCCGTCGTGGTCCATGGTCACGTTGACGGCGAGGCTGGGCCTGCCGTCGGTGCGGGTGAGGGAGTCGGCCGGGGCCGGCTGCTCCTTGACGGTGGCCACATCGCCGAGTCGTACGGCCTTGTGGGCGCCCGCGCCGGTGACGGTGAGGTCCTTGATCTGGTCCAGCGTGGTGAAGCCGCCGCCGACCTGGACGGTGCGGTTGGCGCCGTTCTCGTCGAAGGAGCCGGCCGGGACACTGGCGCCGCCCGCCTGGAGCGCCTGGGCGAGGTCGGCGGGGGTGAGGCCGTCCCGCGCCAGCTCGGCGCCGGCGGGGGTGACGGCGACCTGGAGGTCGCGGACGCCGGTGACCTGGACGCGGCCGACGCCGTCGATGTCCTTCAGGGCCGGTACGACCGTCTTGTCGAGCTGGTCGGCGAGCGCCTGCTGGTCCTTGCCGGAGGTGGCGGCGAGCACGACGGTCGGCATGTCGTCGGTGGAGCCGGAGATCACCTGCGGGTCGACCTCGGACGGCAGCTGGTTGCGGGCCCGGTTCACGGCCTGCTGCACATCGGCGACGATCTGCTTGGTGTCGTTGCCGTAGTCGAAGGACGCCATGATCACGGCGTTGCCCTCGCCCGCGGTGGAGGTGACCGAGGTGACGCCGTCGACGCCCTGGAGGCCGTCCTCGATCGGCTCGACCACCTGCTTCTCGACGGCATCGGGGGCGGCGCCCTGGTACGGCGCGATCACCGACACCATGGGCAGGTCGATGGTGGGCAGCAGCTGCTGCTTGATCTGGGGTATCGCGATCGCGCCGAAGACCAGGGCGACGATCGAGATCAGCCCGATGAGGGCCCGTTGGGCGAGGCTGAATCTGGACAGCCAGGACATGAGTGAGGGTCTCTCTTCCGTGAGCGGCAGAAGCGCTTCCGGTCACCGAGGACACACGGGACCCAAGGGACCCAGGGGGTGCGCGGAAAGCGGCGACGGACGCCCAGGAGCGTCCACACCCCACCACCCTCGGCCATCCGGGAGGCCCGGACCGTAGGCCGCAGGTCCCGTTTCCTTACCCGTCTCCTACTCCGCGCGCAGTACACGCGGGTGGAGAAGGCGGGGTACGGGCGGGTGGAGACCGGTCCACCGTCAGTCCACCCGCGGCCGGACGAGGCCGGACTCGTAGGCGATCACCACGAGCTGCGCCCGGTCGCGCGCGCCGAGTTTGGCCATGGCCCGGTTGACATGCGTCTTCACCGTCAGCGGGCTGACCGCGAGGCGTTCGGCGATCTCGTCGTTGGAGTGGCCGCCGGCGACCTGGACGAGCACCTCGCGCTCGCGTCCGGTGAGCGCGTCGAGCCGCTCGGCGCCAAGGGGGGCGCGGCCGTCGTCGTCGCCCTGGGCGAGGAAGCGGGCGATCAGGCCCTTGGTGGCGGCCGGGGAGAGCAGGGCGTCGCCGCCCGCGGCGATCCGGATGGCGCTGAGCAGTTCCTCCGGTTCGCTGCCCTTGCCGAGGAAGCCGGAGGCGCCGGCGCGCAGCGACTGCACCACGTAGTCGTCCACCTCGAAGGTGGTCAGGATGACCACGCGGACCTCCGCGAGCTCGGCGTCCTCGCTGATCAGGCGGGTGGCGGCGAGGCCATCGGTGCCGGGCATCCGGATGTCCATGAGGACGACGTCGGGGCGCCGCTCCCTGGCCAGCAGGACCGCCTGCGCGCCGTCGGACGCCTCCCCCACCACCTCCATGTCCGGCTCGGAGTCGACCAGCACCCGGAACGCGCTGCGCAGCAGGGCCTGATCGTCGGCGAGCAGGACACGGATCGTCATACGGGCTCCCCCGGTGCCGTCGTACGGCCGTCGATGCGGGTGTCGGTGGTGCTGACCGGCAGGATCGCATGGACGCGGAAACCGCCGCCGTAGCGGGGGCCGGTGGTGAGGGTGCCGCCGAGGGCGCTGACGCGTTCGCGCATGCCGAGCAGGCCGTGCCCGCCGCCCTTGTCGGGGACGGAGCCGGGGGCGCCCTCGGGGTGGCTGCCGGGGGTCTCGCCGGAGCCGTCGTCCACGACCGTGATCTCGATGTTCCGTCCGACGCGTACGACGCTCACCTCGGCCCGCGCGCCCGCGCCCGCGTGCTTGCGGACGTTGGTCAGGGCCTCCTGGACGATCCGGTAGGCCGCGAGGTCCACGGCCGCGGGCAGATGGGTGTCCTGGTCGGTGCGGGCGACCTCCACCGGCAGGCCCGCGCTGCGGAAGGTGCCGGCCAGCTCCTCCAGGAGGCTGAGGCCGGGGGCCGGTTCGGTGGGGGCCTCCGGGTCGCCGGACTGGCGGAGCAGGCCGACGGTGGCGCGCAGTTCGTTGAGCGCGCTGCGGCTGGCCTCGCGGACATGGGCGAGGGCCTCCTTGGCCTGGTCGGGGCGCTTGTCCATGACATGGGCGGCGACCCCCGCCTGCACATTGACCAGGGCGATGTGGTGGGCGACCACGTCGTGCAGGTCGCGGGCGATGCGCAGGCGCTCCTCGGCGACCCGGCGGCGGGCCTCCTCCTCCCGGGTGCGCTCGGCGCGGTCGGCGCGGTCGCGGATGGCCTGGACGACGGCCCTGCGGCTGCGCACCGCGTCGCCCGCGGTGGCGCCGATGCCGGTCCAGGCGAGGACGCCCAGGTTCTCCTGCGCGTACCAGGGCAGGGGCCCGGCGAGCATCGCGGCGGCGGTCAGCACGGTCATGGTGAGCAGGCCGACGCGGAAGGTGGTGGTGCGGTCGGTGGTGGCGGCGACCGTGTACAGGGCGATGACGGCGGACATCGTGACGGGCGCGCGGGGGTCGCCGGTGACGCACTCCACGACGGAGAGGGTGCCGGTGACGGCGAGGACGGTACGGGGGGCGCGGCGGCGGAAGACCAGGGCGAGGGCGGCCAGCAGCATCAGCAGCAGGCTCAGGGGCGCGGGGACGTGGGTGCCCCAGGTGACGCCCTGCCCGTCCTTGGGGGTGGCGAGGGAACCGGCGACCATGCAGACGAGAACGGCCGCGGCGAGGGCCGCGTCGAGCGCGAGGGGGTGGGCCTTCAGCTCGCAGCGGGCGCGTTCGAGAGTGGTCACACAAGGAACAGTACGGTCCGGGCACCGGCGGAGGGCGGCGTTCGCGGTACGGGGGCCGGGCGGGCGGGACCGAGCGGGCGGGACCAGGCCGGGTGGACGCTCAGTCCGGGATCAGGCCGTCCTCGCTGAGCATCAGGCGGACCTCCGCCAGGGAGGCGTCCGGGGCCGGGAGGATCAGGTCGGAGGGTTCCAGTTCGTCGTCCGCGAGGGGGGCGCCGAGCCGGCGGACCGCGTCGAGGAGGGCGCCCAGGGTGCGCCGGAAGCCCTCCTCATCGTCGTTCTCCGTCTCGGCCAGCAGCTCGTCGTCGAGCTTGTTCAGCTCGGCGAAGTGGGAGTCGTCCAGCCTGACCTGGCCCTCCCCCATGATCCGTACGATCACGTCGGCCTCCTCGACTCGTCTCCCGGCTGCGGCCCCGCTACTGCTTGTCGAAGCGGGGGGTGTCCTGCGGCTGCTGCTGGGCCCCGGACTGCCCCTGACCGGCGCCGCCCTCGATGGCCTGCTGCTGGCTGCCGCCGGCCAGTTCGGCCTTCATGCGCTGCAGCTCCAGCTCTACATCACTACCACCGGAGAGCCGGTCCAGCTCGGCCGCGATGTCGTCCTTGGCCATGCCGGTCGGGTCGTCCAGGGCACCGGAGGCGAGCAGTTCGTCGATGGCGCCCGCGCGGGCCTGGAGCTGCTGCGTCTTGTCCTCGGCCCGCTGGATCGCGAGGCCGACGTCGCCCATCTCCTCGGAGATGCCGGTGAAGGCCTCGCCGATCCGGGTCTGGGCCTGGGCGGCGGTGTAGGTGGCCTTGATGGTCTCCTTCTTGGTGCGGAAGGCGTCCACCTTGGCCTGAAGGCGCTGGGCCGCCAGGGTGAGCTTCTCCTCCTCGCCCTGAAGGGTGGCGTGCTGGGTCTCCAGGTCGGTCACCTGCTGCTGGAGCGCGGCGCGCCGGGACAGCGCCTCGCGGGCCAGGTCCTCGCGGCCGAGCGCGAGCGCCTTGCGGCCCTGGTCCTCCAGCTTCCCGGACTGCTGCTGGAGCTGGTTGAGCTGAAGCTCCAGGCGCTTGCGGCTGGTCGCCACGTCGGCGACCCCGCGGCGCACCTTCTGGAGCAGCTCCAGCTGCTTCTGGTACGAGTAATCGAGGGTCTCGCGCGGGTCCTCGGCCCGGTCAAGGGCCTTGTTCGCTTTCGCGCGGAAGATCATCCCCATACGCTTCATGACACCGCTCATGGGCTTCGCGCGCCCCCTTCTGACGGACTCCAGCTCACCGATCCTGCGACAAGACCCACAGTACGGGCCTTGCCTCCATTACCGCACTGTCCGGGGCGTGATGCGCTCATCCCCAAGAACGACTGCGGACGGTACCGCTCCGGCGCAGGGAGGAGACGGACCCCCACTCGAACCCCGCTCCGAGCCGCCGGAACGCCCCCTCTGCGTCGTACAGACGCTCGGTGTTGCCGGATCGTTCCCAGCCGGGCTGGGGTCCATGCCTCGGATGCCCTTACCCTTGGTCTTTGTGTTCCGTAGCCGTGCCAAGGAAGAGAAGTCCCAGGCCGACAAGCCGGTGAACTTCTCCAAGCAGCCCCGTGACCCGCAGGCCCCGAAGGGCAGGCCCACGCCCAAGCGCAGTGAGGCCCAGTCCCAGCGCCGCAGCGTCGCCCATACGCCGACGACGCGCAAGGACGCCTCCAAGCGCCAGCGCGAGGATCGCCGCCAGGCGCTCCAGAAGCAGCGCGAGGCGCTGGCCGGCGGTGACGAGCGCTATCTGCCGGCCCGCGACAAGGGCCCGGTCCGCAGGTTCGCCCGCGACTGGGTGGACTCGCGGTTCAACGTGGCGGAGTTCTTCCTGCCGCTCGCCATCGTGATCCTCGTGCTCAGCGTGGTGCGGGTGCCCGCGATCCAGAACATCGCGCTGCTGCTGTGGGCGCTGGTGATCGTCCTGATCGTGGTCGACGCCGCCGTCAGCGGTTTCCGGCTGAAGAAGCGCCTCAAGGAGCGCTTCCCGGACGGCAACACGCGTGGCGCGGTGCCCTACGCCCTGATGCGTTCGCTCCAGATGCGCCGGCTCCGGCTGCCGAAGCCGCAGGTCAAGCGCGGAGAGCGGCCCTGAGCGCAGACGCTTTCACCGGGGGTGCGGCGCACTCCTGGCTGGACAAGGTGGGCGGGCTCCGGGATGTCGTACGCCAGGAACTGGTGGCGCGGCAGCTGGACGAGCAGATAGCCGGGCGGTTCCCGGTCGGGCGGCGGCTGCGTGTGCTCGACGTGGGGATCGGGCAGGGCACCCAGGCCCTGCGCCTGGCCCGCCTCGGCCATCAGGTGACCGGGGTCGAGCAGGATCCGGTGATGGTCGCGGCGGCGCGCGAGGCGCTGGCCCGGGAGCCGGAGGGCATCCGGGAGCGGGTGCGGCTGGTGCAGGGCGACGGCCGGGACACCGGGGTGCACTTCCTGCCCGGCAGCTTCGACCTGGTGCTCTGCCACGGTGTGCTGATGTACGTCGCCGAGCCCGATCCGCTGGTGGCGGGGCTGGCGCGGATGCTGGCGCCGGGCGGGCTGCTCTCCCTGCTGGTGCGCAACGGCGACGCGCTCGCCATGCGGCCCGGTCTCGCCGGTGACCCGGCGGGCGCGCTGGCCGCCTTCGACACCACCGCGTACACCAACCGCCTCGGTCTGCGGGTGCGGGCCGACCGGCTGTCCGAGCTGACCGCGACCCTCGCGGGCATCGCCGCCCCGCTGCACGCCTGGTACGGCGTGCGGGTCTTCACGGATCTGGCGGGGGACGACGCGCCGCTGCCCGAGAACCTTCCGACGCTGCTCGCGGCCGAGGAGCGGGCGGGCCGCACGGATCCCTACCGGGGCGTCGCGGCGCTGCTGCATCTGTGCGGGGTACGGGGCTGAACCCCCGCGGCCCGCGGCTGGGCGGAGTACGCGGCTGAGCCCGATCGGGGCAACACGGCGGGCCCGCTGATCGACGCGCGGCCAGACTCGGTGCATGGACGCCTCCGCTTCCCGTACCCCTGTCCGGTGCCGTGCCTTCCGCCGTGCCTTCCTCGCCGTCGTACTGCTGTGCTGCGCGGTGTGCGGCGCGGGCTGCGAGGGTCCCGGCGCCGCGAGCGCGCGGCGGCCCGGCGCGGCGACGGCGAGCCCGGTGACCGTGCCGATGGCGGCGGACGATCTCCAGAGCGCCTACCAGCGGGTGATCAGGCAGGCGCTGCCCTCGGTCGTGCAGATCGAGGCGAGCCGTGATCTGGGCTCCGGGATCGTGTACGACGACCGGGGGCACATCGTCACCAACGCGCACGTGGTCGGCGCTGAGAAGACCTTCCGGGTGACCACGGCGGGCAACGAGGAGCCGCTCACCGCGAGCCTGGTCTACTCCTACCCCCAGCAGGACCTGGCCGTGATCAAGCTGGACCGGGTGCCTGACGGGCTGAAGCCCGCGGTGTTCGGGGACTCCGAGAAGGTGGAGGTCGGCCAGATCGTGCTGGCCATGGGCTCGCCGCTCGGGCTGTCCTCCAGTGTGACCCAGGGGATCGTCTCGGCGACCGGGCGGACCGTCAGCGAGGGCAGCAGCGACGGGGGCACCGGCGCCACCATCGCGAACATGGTGCAGACCTCGGCGGCCATCAACCCGGGCAACAGCGGCGGCGCCCTGGTCAACCTCGACGGGCAGGTCGTCGGCATCCCGACGCTGGCCGCGGCCGACCCCAATCTGGGCAGCGCGGCGGCCGGGATCGGCTTCGCCATCCCCGCGTCGATGGCGCGGACCATCGCCGGTCAGATCGTGCGCGAGGGCCGGGTCGTGGACTCGGGCCGGGCCGCGCTCGGCATCACCGGGCGGACCGTGGTCGACGACCGCCTCCAGCCCGCCGGGGTCGCCGTCGCGACCGTCCACAGCGGGGGCCCCGCGGCACAGGCGGGGCTGCGCACCGGCGACATCATCACCAAGGTCGGCGACCAGTCCATCACCACCATCACCTCGCTCCAGGAGGCCCTGGCGGCGGACGAGCCGGGTCAGCGGACGACGGTCACGTACCAGCGCGACGGGGCGGAGCGGACGGCGCGGGTGACGCTGGGCGAGCAGTGAGGACGACCGTGCGGGTGAGGAGGGGTACGGCCTTTGCGGGGGCGGCCTTCCGGGTGCCCGGACCCCGGGCGCGCCCCTCCTCACCGCGGCGTCAGGAGGCGTCGGCGTGCAGGCTCATCGGGCCGTAGATCTCGGTGGTCTCCTCGAACAGCCGTACCTGGTCCGCGCCGCCCTCCATCAGCGCCCGCCAGTGCTCCCCCACCCAGGACTCGGCGTCCCCCTGGGTGGTGAACTCCTCGGGCTGGACCGCGGGCTGGACCTCGCTCCCGTCGGCCTTCTCGAACCGCCACGTCCATGCCGTCATGTGGGCCTCCTAGTGATCCGACACCTGCTGGAAGAGTAGACGGAAGCGCAATACCCGATCGGACAGGCGAAAATCGTTCCG
Organism: Streptomyces sp. LaBMicrA B280; assembly: GCF_049222185.1. Classification (NCBI taxonomy): domain Bacteria; kingdom Bacillati; phylum Actinomycetota; class Actinomycetes; order Kitasatosporales; family Streptomycetaceae; genus Streptomyces; species Streptomyces sp. LaBMicrA B280. The sequence goes on from NZ_JBMJCT010000021.1 coordinate 90,694, forward strand.
TGGAAGTGACTCTGCTCGGTACCGGTGCCCCCGCCGGCCTGCCCCGCCCCGACTGCCCCTGTGCCGCCTGCGCGACGGCGCTGGGCCCGGACGCGCGGGCGGCCACCGCGCTGCTGGTGGACGGCGCGCTGCTGCTCGACCTCACCCCGGGCGCGGCCTTCGCGGCGGCACGGGCCGGGCACTCGCTGGGCGGGGTGCGCCAGGTGCTGCTGTCCCACCCGCACGACGGGCCGCCGGTGGAGGTGCCGGCCGGGCTGCCGCAGCCGGTACGGGTGCCGGACGGGCGGGAGCTGACGCTGCTGACGGGGCATCGGGTGCGGGCGGTGGCGATGGACGCGGGCGGCACCGGGTACGCGGTGACCGGTCCGGACGGGCGGCGGCTGCTGTATCTGCCGCCGGGCGGGGCGCCCGCGGGTCTGGAGACGGCGACGGCGGAGTCGTACGACATGGTCCTCGCGGATGTCGTCGGCCGGCCGGACGCGCTGGCCCGGCTGCGGGCGGTCGGCTCGGTGGGGCCGACGACGGATGTGCTCGCGGTCCATCTCGACCACGATGTGCCGCCCGGCGGTGAGCTGCGGCGACGGCTCGCGGCGGCGGGGGCGCGGGCGGTGCCTGACGGTACGACGCTGGTGGTCGGCGCGTACGAGGACGTGCCCGATGTGCCCCGGCGCACGCTGGTGCTCGGCGGGGCGCGCTCGGGGAAGTCGGTCGAGGCGGAGCGGCGGCTGGAGTCCTTCCCCGAGGTGCTGTACGTGGCGACCGGCGGGACGCGGGGCGGGGACACGGAGTGGGCGGTGCGGGTGGCGGCGCACCGGGAGCGGCGGCCGGGGTCGTGGCGGACGTCCGAGACGACGGACCTGGTGCCGGTGCTCGCGGCGGACGGGCCGCCGGTGCTGATCGACTGCCTTTCGCTGTGGCTGACGGACGTCATGGACGAGGTGGGGGCGTGGGACGACGCGGAGTGGGCGGGCGGGGGTGAGAAGGCGCTGCGGGAGCGGGTGCGGGAGTTGACGGAGGCGGTGCGGGGCGCGCGGCGGACGGTGGTGGCGGTGTCGAACGAGGTGGGCTCGGGGATCGTCCCGGCGACGGTGTCCGGACGGCGGTACCGGGACGAACTGGGGCGCCTGAACGCGGCGTTCGCGTCGGAGTGCGAGCAGGTGCTGCTGATCGTGGCGGGACAGGCGACGGTGCTGCGGGGGTAGCCCCGTGAGGTACGCGGGTCCCGCGCGCTCAGCCGCGCGGGACCCGCGGCCGGACGACGGCCTTGCGGGCCACGAACCGGTGCTGGTGCAGGAGGGGGATCCGGCGGACGCCGGGCAGGATCGCGCAGGACGGGAGCTCCGCATCGGCCGCTGTCCAGCCCTCGCCCAGGACGAGGTGGCCGCCGGGGCGCAGGACCGCGAGCGCGCGGTGGAGTTCGGCGGGGTCGGCCGGCGGGCCGAAGAGGCTCACCACGTCGTAGCGGGCGCGCAGCCGCGGCGCCACGTCGGCCAGCCGCCCCCGGTACGCCTCCTCGACCCGCTCCTTCGCGAGCGCCCGTTCCACTCGGTCCGTCGGGTCGACGCCGTCGAAGCTCGTGTAGGGGAAGTACCGCTTCGCCGCCTCCGGGAAATGGCCGTACCCCGTGCCCACGTCCAGCCAGCTCTCCGGTTCGGGCAGCCCGGGGAGCGAGGACAGCGCACGGGCGGTGAGCCGGTGTCGGATCCGGGCCAAGTGGTGTTCGTAGAAGCTGCGTTGGAGGAGGGGCTCCAGCGCGCGGGGCGAGGTCGGCATGGACGGCGGCTCCCTGTACGACATTTCGCTGCAAAACGGAACGTATGGGATGCCGATCTTGGACGCAATGACATCGCCGGGTCGTGGTGGCGATGTGGCGCGGAGCCGTTCGCCCGCTGGCGGTACTGTTCGGCGAATGAGCAGGATTGATCTGGACGACTTCACCGATCTGATCGAGCGCCCGGACGGGGGCGTGCGCCGTGACGCCGAGACCCGGCGGGAGCGCCAGATCGTGCCGCCCGGGGCGCTGGGGCGCCTGGACGAGCTGGGCGAGTGGCTGACCGCCGCGCAGAGCGCCGTACCGGTGCGGACGGTCGAACGGCCGCGGCTGATCCTCTTCGCCGGCGACCACGGCATCGCCGAACTGGATGTCTCGGCGCGGCCCGCGGGCGGCGCGCGGGAGCTGGTGCGGGACGTGCTGGAGGGCGCGAGCCCCGCCGCGGTGCTGGCGCGCCGGCTCCAGGTGCCGGTCCGGGTCGTGGACATGGCCCTGGACTGCGACCCGGGCGACCTCCCCGAGGACGTCGGGCGGCACCGGGTGCGGCGCGGCAGCGGTCGTATCGACATCGAGGACGCGCTCACCGAGGAGGAGACGGACGCCGCGCTGCGGGCCGGTATCGCCGTGGCCGACGAGGAGGCCGACTCCGGTACGGACCTGGTGGTGCTCGGCGACATCAGCGTGGGCGGCACCACCGCGGCCGCGGTGCTGATCGCGGCGCTGTGCGGGACCGACGCGTCGGTGGTGACCGGGCGGGGCGGCGTCGCGATCGACGACCTGACCTGGATGCGCAAGTGCGCGGCGATCCGGGACGCGTTGCGCCGGGCGCGGCCGGTGCTCGGCGACCAGGCGCAGCTGCTGGCCGCGGTCGGCGGGGCGGACCTCGCGGCGATGACCGGGTTCCTGCTCCAGTGCGCGGTGCGCAAGCTGCCGGTGATCCTGGACGGCGTGGTGAGCGCGGCGTGTGCGCTGGTCGCGCAGCGGGTCGCGTTCCGGGCGCCGGACTGGTGGCTGGCCGCGCACGACAGCGGGGAGCCGGGACAGGCGAAGGCACTGGACCGGATGGCCCTGGAGCCGCTGCTCCAGCAGGGCGTGAAGGTCGGCGAGGGCACGGGCGCACTGCTGGCCCTCCCCCTGGTCCAGGCCGCGGCGGCCCTGTCCGCGGAGATGCCGGAGCGGGAGCCTGAACCTGAGCCGGAGCCCGAGAAGGAACCGGAGCTGGAGTCGGGGCCGGGACCGGAATCGGGGCCGGAGTCGGAGTCGGGGCCGGAGTCGGGGCCGGAGTCGGAGTCGGAGTAGTCGAGCGGCGGCCGGTTCGGCACCGCCACGCCGTCCCGGCCGAGCGCCGTCGCCGGGCGGCGGCCGGTTCGGCTCAGCCGGGCCACGCCGTCCCGGCCAGGCACCACCACCGGACGGCGACCCGTTCGACACCGCCAGGCCACGCCGTCCCGGCCGAGCACCGCCCGCCGGGTGACGGCCGGTTCGGCTCAGCCGGGCCATGCCGTCCCGACCAGGCGCCACCACCGGATGGCGACCCGTTCGGCACCGCCGGACCACACCGTCCCGGCCAAGTCCCGCCGCGGCGGGAAGAACGCGAGCGGCGCGGTGCGGTCAGTCCGCGCCGACGCCGGACCCGGTCCACGCCGCCGCCGGTCCGCCGCCGCCGTAGAAGCCCGGCACCACGGCGGCCGGGGCAGGCGTCCACCGCCACTCCCGACCCCTGCCACCACGGTCCCGGCCCATGCCACCACCGCTGTCGACCCCTACCCCCGGCCGAACCCGGCCCCACACCACCGCGGTCCCGGCCCACACCGACGCCGGACCCGACCCACGCCACCACCGCCCCGGCCCGCAGCGCCATCGTCCCGGCCCACGGCAACCCGTCCCGGCGCACGGCACCACGGCACCCGGCACCACCGCCCCAGCCCGTGCCAGCGGCCGGTGCCGTGGTGGTGAGACCTCCGTACGCCTCGGCCGGATAAGAGCCGTAGCCCAGGGTGGCGCCCATATGATCCGTCTCCATGGGAGATGCCCGAATTGCTGACCCGCCGCGTGTCGAGGCGGTGCGGTCGGTCGAAGTGGAGCGGTCGGGCGGGGTGGCCCCCAAGGCCGCCGCTTTCGCCGTCTGGTACCTGCGGGTCGTCGCGTTCATCAACTTCCTCACCGCGGTGTGGGTCTCGCTGTACCAGGACGTGCGGCGGCACAACCAGGACGACTTCTTCACGCCGTACCTGCTGACCGCCGGCTTCGCCTCCGGTGTGTTCACCGCGTTCCTGGCGATCACGATGCGGCGCCGCAAGCGCGCGGCGTGGATCCTCAACCTCGTGCTCAGCGGCGTCTTCCTCGCGCTGTTCGCGTTCGCCATGGCGTTCCCGGAGATCCACCGGTACGCGCAGAACTGGGTGTCGCTGGTGCTGACGGCCGCGTTCGTCGGGGCGCTGCTGGTGGGGCGGCGGGAGTTCTACGCGAAGGGCGACCGCGCCAACCCCCGGCTCGCAGCCACCGTCGCCCTCTGCGGCGGACCGGCCGCCAGCCTGCTGGCCGGGCTGCTGGTGACGGTCACCAACCAGGCGCCGGACGCGGCCCGTTCGACGTTCTGGGAGCGCTGGCACTACGGCACCCTGCGCCTGGTCTCGGTCTCCGCCGACGAGCACCACTTCCCCGGCATCGCCCCGCCCACCTGGGCCAACGTCGTCATCAACGTGCTCAGTACGGCCCTGGTCCTCGCCGTGTTCTACGCCGCCTTCCGCTCCCGGCGCGCCGTCGACCCGCTCACCGCGGACGACGAGGCGCGGCTGCGGGCGCTGCTGGAGCGGCACGGCGAGCGGGACTCCCTCGGCTACTTCGCGCTGCGCCGGGAGAAGAGCGTGGTGTGGTCGCCGACCGGCAAGGCGGCCGTCGCCTACCGCGTGGTCGGCGGGGTGAGCCTCGCCTCCGGGGACCCGCTCGGCGACCCCGAGGCCTGGCCGGGCGCGATCGTGCCGTGGCTGGACGAGGCGCGGGCGCACGGCTGGATCCCGGCGGTGATGGGGGCGGGCGAGGAGGCGGGCACCGTCTACCGCCGACATGGTCTGGACGCCCTGGAGCTCGGGGACGAGGCGCTCGTCGAGGTCGCCGACTTCACCCTGGAGGGGCGGGCGATGCGCACCGTGCGGCAGGCGTACAACCGGGTGCGGCGGGCCGGGTACGAGGTGCGCGTGCGGCGTCACGAGGACATCCCGGCGGCCGAGATGGCGCTGCTGGTCGAGCGCGCGGACGACTGGCGGGACGGAGCGACCGAGCGCGGGTTCAGCATGGCGCTGGGGCGGCTCGGGGACCCCGCGGACGGCCGGTGCGTGATGCTGGAGTGCATGGACGCCGAGGGCCGGCCGCGGGCGCTGCTGTCCTTCGTGCCGTGGGGCCCGAGCGGGCTGTCGCTGGACCTGATGCGGCGCGACCGCGCCTGTGAGAACGGGCTGATGGAGTTCATGGTCATCGAACTGCTGCGGCGCGCCGGGGAGATCGGGATCACACAGGTGTCGCTGAACTTCGCGATGTTCCGCTCGGTCTTCGAACGTGGCGCGCGGCTCGGTGCCGGACCGGTGCTGCGGCTGTGGCGCTCGCTGCTCAGCTTCTTCTCCCGCTGGTGGCAGATCGAGTCGCTGTACCGCGCCAACGCCAAGTACCGGCCCATCTGGGAGCCGCGGTTCCTGCTCTTCGAGAAGAGCGCGGACCTGCCGCGCATCGGCCTCGCCTCGGCCCGCGCGGAGGGCTTCCTGGAGGCCCCGGGGCTGCCCAAGTGGCTGCACCGGGGGCGGCTGGGGGCGCGCCGATGACCGTACCGGGGTAGGGATTTTCACATGGGATCGCTCACTCGCTGGGCCCGCGCCGAGTGGGGACCGCTGTACGGCACCGTGCGCGGGCCCCTGCTCGGACCGCGCCCCTGGGCGATGCCGATGACCACCGCGGCGGTGCTGCTGACCGCGCTGCTCCAGTTCGCGCAGAACCGGCCCTGGGGCTTCCGGCTGGTGCAGAGCCTCGGCGCGGTCCGGGCCGAGGACCCCCTGTGGCTGAGCCTGCTGCGCACCCCCCTGTCGCTGTTCGTGCCCGCCCTCGACCTGCCGGTGTGGGGTGCGCTGGCACAGATCCTGCTGGTGTTCGGGATCGCCGAGCGGTGCCTGGGCTGGTGGCGCACGCTCGTCATCGCCTATCTCGCCACGCTCGCCGGGACGCTGTACGCGCGCCTCGGCATCACCCTCGGCGCGCACGCCCCGTTCGGGCTGCCGTGGACGGACGCGCAGGTGGTGGACACCGGACCGTCGGCCGCCGTGGTGGGTCTCGCGGTGTTCGTGGCCTGGCGGCACGGCGCGTACGCCACGACGGGCGCGGTGACCGTGGCGATGGTCGCGGAGGTGCTCCTCAAGGAGAACCTGGCGGGCAAGGAGCATCTGGCCGCACTGATGGCGGTGGGCTCGCTGTGTCTGGCGGTGGCGGTACGGCACCGCCCCTGCCGGCTGCTTCAGCGGCGGCCGCCGGGCAGCCGGGCCGGGTCCGGGTCGGGCCTGCCGCCGATCCAGTCCTGAACGGCGCGGCTGCGCGGGGTCCAGCGGCGGTCGTGGCGGTAGGCGCGCAGGGTGGCCCGGGCGCGGGCGCGGGGGCGGCGGCCGTAGAAGCGGCGGGCCCAGAAGGAGTCGGGGCGGGCCAGGCGGAGCGCGCCGACCAGCGCGACCAGCGGCACGATCGCGCCGAACACCGCGGTGCGGGTCTTGCCCTTGCTCAGGGCGACCAGGGAGAGCACGAAGTTGGCGGCGATGTTGGCGATGACGGTGCCGCGGTCGGCGACTTCCTCCTGGGTCAGGTCGTTGACGCCGAACGGCGCGAACCCGGCGAGCAGCAGCCCCACCAGGGCGGCGGTGAGCACCACGGCCTCGACGCTCTGCCGGCCCTCCTCGGTCCAGTAGACGTCCTGCAGATGCAGGATCAGCGCGAACTCGTCCAGGACCAGGCCCGCGCCGATCCCGAACACCACGGCGGCCAGTGCCCCGCCGGTGCCGTGCCGGTCGCTGGCGACCGCGCCGAAGCCGCCGACGACGGTGAGCACGACCCCGGGGACGACATGGTGGATGTGCAGCCCGCCCGCGCTGACATTGCGGAACGGGCCCTTGCCCGCCCGGATCAGACGGGTGATCACCCGGGTGACGGCGAACGTCAGCACGAAGGCGGTGAGGGCGAGCAGCAGCGGAAGCTTGCCCGGCTCGACGATGTTCCGCACCCACCAGTGCCCCATGTGCGCACTTTATCCCCGGCGCCCGCCCGACGGCGGGCCCCGGGCCGCCGGGTAACCTGCGCCGATGCGCGCGTCCTCGCCCCTCGACGGTCTCCGGTTCGCCTTCGGCACGCTCACCGTGCTGCCCGTACGGGTGCACCGCTGGGACCGCGGGGCCGCGCGCGGGGGCATGCTCGCCGCCGCCCTGGTGGGCCTGGTCGCCGGCGCCCTCTCGGTCGCCCTCGCGCTGCTCCTGCTCCTGCTGGGCGCGGGGCCGCCGCTCGCCGCCGTCGGCTCGGTCGCCGTACCCGCCGTCCTCACCCGCGGACTGCATCTGGACGGGCTCGCCGACACCGCGGACGGACTGGGCAGCGGCAAACCGGCCGAGGAGGCGCTGCGCGTCATGAAGCGGTCGGACATCGGCCCGTTCGGGGTGCTCACCCTGGTCCTGGCGCTGCTGGCCCAGGTGGCGGTGCTGGCGCAGTCGTACGACGACTCGTGGGCGCGCGGCGCCGCGGCGGCGGTGACCTCCGCGGTGACCGCCCGGCTCGCGCTCACCCTGGCCGCCCGCACCGGGGTGCCGGCCGCGCGGCCGCCCCCCAGATTGTGACTGGGCTCGGGGCGGCCGTGGCCGGGGTGGTGCCGGTGCCGGGCGCGCTCGCGCTCATCGTGCTGGGCGCCGCGGGCGCGGCCGCCTGGGGAGCCGAGTTCGGCCCGTACGGCGCCCTGCGCGCCGCGGCCGCCGTGCTGTTCGCGCTCGCCACCGCCGAACTCCTGCTGCGGCGCTGTGTGCGCCGCTTCGGCGGGGTGACCGGGGACGTGTTCGGCGCGCTCGCGGAGACGGCCGCGACGGCGTCCCTCGTGGTGCTGGCCTTTGGACCCTGACGGAGCGGTCCGCAACTTCCTCGCGCGAGGGGGTACTTGACCATGAAAGGAAAGGTCACGGGGCCTGGCCCGGCGGGCGGTGGAGACCGCCGCGCCACGTGCGGGTGAACACCGGGGGCGTGAGCGCGGGGAGGCACGCGCGTACTCTCGTCCCGGGTGTTCGCCTACACGGCGGGGACCCCGGTTGCCACCTGCCCCCGGACCTGGACCTAGGGTCGGCTGTCGGGCCCGGTCGACCCACCCCAAGCAACTTCACACCGGAAGCGAGAATTCACCACCGTGACTGCTCTGACTCTCAGCACCGCCGCGGCGCCCGGCCTGCGGGCCGACGCGATCGTGATCGGTGTCGCCAAGGGCGCCAAGGGACCCGTCGTCGCGCCGGGCGCCGAGGCCGTGGACAAGGCGTACGACGGCAGCCTGGCCGGCGTCCTGGAGACCCTCGGCGCCTCGGGCGCGGAGGGCGAGCTGACGAAGCTGCCCGCCCCGGCGGGCTTCAAGGCCCCGCTCGTGGTGGCGGTGGGCCTGGGCGCGGAGCCGGACGCCAAGGACGCCGAGGCCGGTTTCGACGCCGAGGCGCTGCGCAAGGCCGCGGGTACGGCGGCGCGGGCGCTCACCGGCGTCAAGAAGGCCGCGCTCGCGCTGCCCGTGGACGGCCCCGGTGCCCTGGAGGCGATCGGCGAGGGCGTGCTCCTCGGCGCGTACTCCTTCGACTCCTACAAGGAGGGCAACGGCAAGGGGAAGGGCGCCCGCGCGAAGAAGGGCAAGGCCCCGCTGGGCGAGGCCGTGCTGCTCGGCGGCAAGCCGCGCGACGCCGCCCACAAGGGTGCCCTCGCCCGCGCCCTCGCGGTCGGCGAGGAGCTGAACCGCGCCCGTGACCTGGTCAACCTCCCGCCGAACGACCTCACCCCGGAGAGCTTCGCGGGCATCGTGCAGGCCGCGGCCAAGGAGCACGGCCTCAAGGTGCAGGTGCTCGACGAGAAGGCGCTGACCAAGGGCGGCTACGGCGGCATCCTCGGCGTCGGCGGCGGCTCGGCGGCGGCCCCGCGCCTGGTCAAGATCGCGTACACGCATCCGAAGGCCGAGCGGAGCCTCGCCTTCGTCGGCAAGGGCATCACCTACGACTCGGGCGGCATCTCGCTGAAGCCGGCCGGTCACAACGAGACGATGAAGTGCGACATGGCGGGTGCCGCGGCGGTGTTCGCGGCCGTCGTCGCCGCGGCCCGGCTCGGCCTCCAGGCGAACGTCACCGGCTGGCTGGCGCTGGCCGAGAACATGCCGTCCGGCTCGGCGGTGCGCCCGGGTGACGTGCTGCGCATGTACAGCGGCAAGACGGTGGAGGTGCTCAACACCGACGCCGAGGGCCGGCTGGTGCTCGGCGACGCGCTGTGGGCGGCGTCGCTGGAGGAGCCGGACGCGATCGTGGACGTCGCGACGCTGACCGGCGCGATGATGGTGGCGCTGGGCAGCCGGACGATGGGCGTCATCGCCAACGACGACGCGTTCCGCACCTCGGTGTACGAGGCGGCGGAGGAGATGGGCGAGCCGGCGTGGCCGATGCCGATGCCGGAGCACCTGACCAAGGGCCTGGAGTCCCAGGTCGCCGACATGACCAACGTCGGCGAGCGCTGGGGCGGCGGGCTGCTGGCCGGTCTCTTCCTGCGCGAGTTCGTGGGCGACGGCATCACCTGGGCACACCTCGACATCGCGGGCCCGGCCTTCAACGAGGGCGCGCCCTTCGGGTACACGCCGAAGGGCGGCACCGGCACGGCGGTGCGGACGCTGGTCCGTCTCGTCGAGCTGACCGCCTCGGGTGAGCTGGGCTGACACCCGCCCGACAGCTCGGGCCGCACGGTCCGTATCGCGTCCGCAGGGGCGTGGGGAGCCGCTCACGCGGTTCCGCACGCCCCTGCGGCGCGCTCGCGGCGCTCGCAGTGGGACGTCTCACACACCAGCCCGGCGTCTCGTCCGCCTCCAACAAGTGCAAAGATGGAGCCCGGCAGGACAGGGCCCCCACCGAAGGGCCGAAGCATCAAGCGGCCGGACACCAGCCGCCCGCCGGTCATCGGAGATCGGCGCAAGGCGCACATGCATGGAGGACGTGACGTGGCGAACGACGCCAGCACCGTTTTCGACCTAGTGATCCTCGGCGGTGGTAGCGGTGGTTACGCCGCGGCCCTGCGCGGGGCGCAGCTGGGCCTGGACGTCGCCCTGATCGAGAAGGACAAGGTCGGCGGCACCTGCCTGCACCGGGGCTGCATCCCCACCAAGGCCCTGCTGCACGCGGGCGAGATCGCCGACCAGGCCCGCGAGAGCGAGCAGTTCGGCGTCAAGGCCACCTTCGAGGGCATCGACGTCCCGGCCGTCCACAAGTACAAGGACGGCGTGATCGCCGGTCTGTACAAGGGCCTCCAGGGTCTGATCGCGTCCCGCAAGGTGACGTACATCGAGGGCGAGGGCCGGCTGTCCTCCCCCACCTCCGTCGATGTGAACGGCCAGCGTGTCCAGGGCCGCCACGTCCTGCTGGCGACCGGCTCCGTGCCGAAGTCGCTGCCGGGCCTGGAGATCGACGGCAACCGGATCATCTCCTCCGACCACGCCCTCGTCCTGGACCGCGTGCCCCAGTCCGCGATCATCCTGGGCGGCGGTGTCATCGGCGTCGAGTTCGCCTCCGCGTGGAAGTCCTTCGGCTCCGACGTGACCGTGATCGAGGGCCTCAAGCACCTCGTGCCGGTCGAGGACGAGAACTCCTCGAAGCTTCTTGAGCGCGCGTTCCGCAAGCGCGGCATCAAGTTCAACCTCGGCACCTTCTTCCAGAAGGCCGAGTACACCCAGGACGGCGTCAAGGTCACCCTCGCCGACGGCAAGGAGTTCGAGGCCGAGGTCCTCCTCGTCGCCGTCGGCCGCGGCCCGGTCTCCCAGGGCCTCGGCTACGAGGAGCAGGGTGTCGCCATGGACCGTGGCTACGTCCTGGTCGACGAGTACATGCGGACCAACGTCCCGACCATCTCCGCCGTCGGCGACCTGGTCCCGACTCTCCAGCTCGCGCACGTCGGCTTCGCCGAGGGCATCCTGGTGGCGGAGCGTCTGGCCGGTCTGAAGACCGTCCCGATCGACTACGACGGTGTCCCGCGGGTGACGTACTGCCACCCCGAGGTCGCCTCCGTCGGCATCACCGAGGCCAAGGCCAAGGAGATCTACGGTGCGGACAAGGTCGTCGCTCTGAAGTACAACCTGGCGGGCAACGGCAAGAGCAAGATCCTGAACACCGCGGGCGAAATCAAGCTCGTCCAGGTGAAGGACGGTGCCGTGGTCGGCGTCCACATGGTCGGCGACCGCATGGGCGAGCAGGTCGGCGAGGCCCAGCTGATCTACAACTGGGAGGCGCTGCCGGCCGAGGTGGCCCAGCTCATCCACGCCCACCCGACGCAGAACGAGGCGATGGGCGAGGCCCACCTGGCCCTGGCCGGCAAGCCGCTGCACTCCCACGACTGAGCCCTCGGTCACGGGCGCGACGACACAGACTTCCGCAATTCGTAAGGAGCAACCGAAACCATGGCGGTTTCCGTAACCCTTCCGGCGCTCGGTGAGAGCGTCACCGAGGGCACCGTCACCCGCTGGCTGAAAGCCGAGGGTGAACGCGTCGAGGCCGACGAGCCGCTGCTCGAGGTCTCGACCGACAAGGTCGACACCGAGATCCCCTCGCCCGTCTCCGGCGTGCTGGCGTCCATCAAGGTCGCCGAGGACGAGACCGTCGAGGTCGGCGCCGAGCTGGCCCTGATCGACGACGGCAGCGGCGCCCCCGCCGCCGCCCCGGCCCCGGCCGCCGCCGAGGCCCCCGCCGAGGCTCC